>JBEBWN010000022.1:0-21913 GCA_040392235.1 Taibaiella helva
TCCGCCGATAAGGCTTAACCATAAACAAAAGTATTTTTATTCTGAATCGCTGATATTTGACGCAGAATAAATCGGGCCAAGCTATAGAAAGCCCATAGCCGGAAAAGATCAGAACCACTGAAAGGGGGACAGGCCGCAAAATGCTCCGGAAGTTTTATCCCTACCCCATTAGCTCTTTCATCAATGCGTCGAAAGCAGCCTTCATTTCCGCCAGTTCTGTTTCTACTTTTGATAGCCTGGACTCTAACTCTTCAATGGGCAAGGACGAGGCCACCTCCGGAGTGTCTTCCTGAAAAATATCGATCCCCCCGCCCAGCAGGTGCACATATCTTATTTCCTTTTGTCCGGTTTGCCGTGCTAAGGTGGTTACAAAAGAGGGTTCGCTTGCTGAAAGTTTTTCTAAAACAGATTGTACTTCCTCCAGGTCATCAAACTCATACAAACGACCTGAGTTGCTGTTAATCTCTCCCGGGGTAAGCGGCCCTCTTAATAATAGTAGACAAATAACAGCCATTTCTTCCGGTATAAGCTGATATACCGAAGCGAGGTTATGTTTGTATTTAGTTGTCCGGCTGCCGCCGCCTGTTACCGTACTGACCAGCCCCTTTTTCTTTAATGTATCCAGGGTAAGAACAATTGTCTGTTCATCATAGTTTACTACCGGTTTTCTGGAGCTTTTTTGATTACAGGCTACCATAATACCGTTAATTGTCATGGGGTAATATTCGGGGGTGACTTTGGCTTTTTCGATCAATGCTCCCAATACGCGTAATTCCTGCGCATTTAAAACGGGTAATGTAGTTTGTTGCGATTCCATGGCTTAAAGATAGTAACTTGGTTTTAATATTCCATTTACCTGTACTTCAAACAACTAGATACCTTGTGTATATCAGCAAATCATCGGCGGGTGAGGAAACAGTTGATGAAATACCGGTGCGAACCGCTTAACTATAATGCTAAAGTTTATCTTTGCGCAATGATCGTGCCGGGCTTTCTGGCCTTCAAATCATCACACAGACCGTCGCCTCATTATAGCAGAGCCGGCTACATAAATATAATTAGATGAAGTTTGAGCAATATAATATAGCACCGGAAATTAAGAAAAGCCTTGCTGCACTTGATTTCAAGCGTCCTACCGATATACAGTTTAAAACCATACCTTCTGTGCTCAAGGGTGATGATGTAATGGCTATTGCACAGACCGGCACCGGAAAAACAGCAGCATTTGCGATACCGATATTGCATTTATTGCACCAGCGGTATGACATAAAGCGAAGAAAAGAAGTGAAGTGCCTGGTAATGGTGCCTACAAGGGAGCTTTCCCTGCAAATTGCGGAAGCTTTTAGTGAGATTGCAAAATATACACGGCTTTCTATATTAGGGTTGTACGGTGGCGTGGAACAGGATGGGCAGATACGGCGCCTGGAAAAAGGTGTTGACGTACTTGTTGCAACGCCCGGCAGGATGTTTGACCTGGTAAGCCAGGGGTATATCGATCTCAGTCGTGTTCGCACCTTAGTGTTGGATGAAGCTGATCATATGCTGGCCAAAGGTTTTTTGAATGATATTAAAGATGTACTCCGACATTTGCCTCCGCGGCATCAGACCCTTTTCTTCTCAGCCACCCTGGATAAGGAGATCAAGGACCTGGCCTATTCGGTAGTGCGTAACCCGATCCGTATACAGATATCGCCTAAGGACCCAGTATCAAAAAATGTAAGCCATTCGGTTTGTTTTGTCAAAATGGATGACAAACGTTTCTTCCTGGAACGATTGGTTCGGGAGTTGCCCGGCCATAAGATATTGGTCTTTGTCCGAACAAAAGTTAGGGCCGAACGGGTATTTAATGCCATGAAACGTATCGGTATCGACTCTATTACAATGCATGGCGACAAGGATCAGAACGACCGGCTTGCCGTGATGAAAGATTTTAAAGAGGGACAGGTCAAAATGTTGATCGCTACCGATGTCAGTGCCCGGGGTATTGATATTCCCGGTGTAGACTTCGTAGTAAACTATGATCTTCCCGATGTCCCCGAAAATTATGTTCATCGTGTGGGGCGTACCGGTAGAGGGGTGCGAAAAGGTCAGGCAGTATCTTTCTGCAGCGAAGAAGAAATGCCACTTTTGAAAGCTATAGAAGCCTGGACCGGGAAAGAGATCTCCGTGATGAAAATAGATAAAAGCGACTATTCGGAAACGTTGGTTTTCTCGGAAGATACACCGAACGACAATTGGCGACTACTGCTGGATGAAGCGGAAAAAGAAGAAAAAGCGTTCAAAAAGAAAAAAGGAAAACGTTCCTGAGACGACACTGGTTGCGGAATTATGCAACCTGACGGTAATAGCTGTTCAGAAAGCGCTTGAATATTTTTGAACGCAATAAGAACAGTTTAAACAGCAACAAACCTACCTGGGCCGCAATCACTCCGACAAAAACATCCAGAATGTAATGGTGGTTGGTATAAACAGCAGCGAACCAGGTACCTAACATCAATATAACCAGGAATATTTTCCAACCTGAAGCTACCTTTTTTCTAAAAGCAAAGAATACAGAAACAACAACGTAGGCCGAATGCAGTGATGGCATGGCAGCAAATACATTGGAGCTTTTGGTATACAAACCCTGAAATATGGGGAGTCCCAGTATATCGTCAAAGCCTTTTAAACCCGCAACATGACCCGGTGTATGTGGATCAAACACCATTCCATGGTAATGAACATACCAAGGCGGCGCAGCCGGATAACCGTAATACCCAATAAAGCCCACAAAGTTGACAAGGAGGAAACAAAGGCAAAATTGGACAGCGGCTTGCCTGTTCTTTACAAATAGGTAGGCTGCAAATGTTATTGGAACCGGCATCCAGCATAAATAGAAAAACCCGGTTATCAGGTCAAGCGCTTTGTAGTGGTGCAATTCCCAAAACTCATTCCAGCTTAATAGTTGACCTTGATAATGAATATGGAACAGGGATTTTTCCAGGGTGTAGAGGTCGCCAATATGCACGGCATTATACCTGTAATTGGGAAAGGCTTTCATGTAATCAAAAATTACCCAGAAAACAATAAAGGGCATTAAAGTGAGTACAAAATTGCGCGTCCCTTTAGAAAGTATATATAAAACAAAAAATAAACCTGAAATAAATATCTGCTCCGGCCGAAATCCAATTAAAAAATAAGAGAGCACAAAGTACGCTATGCAGATACTAATGGCAACCAAAACTCTTTTATAAAACGGCATTCCGGTCTGTTCACCCTGGATGCTTGCTGTATTCATTATCCTTTTTTCTTCGGAAACCCGGAGTTTAATACTTTATCCCACAATTCAGAGCTCACACCGAACCCTTTGCTGGGATCGGAGTAATGATGCAGCATATGATGCTTCTTTATTTTTTTCCATATCGGTCCTTTAAAATTAAAATGGTGTATGGCATAATGGATAGTATCGTAACAAACATAGCCTAACACGAAAGCAGAATAGAAGGGATATAAATATATGGGAGCTAAAAAAGCTTTTAAGGCAAAGTAAACACCCACCGCGAGCGGAAGACTTACAGAAGGAGGCATTACCAGTCTTTTGACATCATTAGGATAGTCGTGGTGCACACCATGAAAAATAAAGTGAAGGCGTAAGGCCCAGGGAGCCTTGGGTACAAAATGAAATATCCACCGGTGCAGAACATATTCAAAAAGACTCCAGGATAGAAGGCCAGTTATATACATACCCAGGAAAACCCATATAGGCGTATAGGCAACAAATAAAGCCCGGTAAGCAAAATATAGAACCACGGGCAAGTACACGATCATAGGTACTGTCCAGTGCACCTTAGAGAAAAATTCGAGAAAATTACTCTTGAACATTCTCACGGATTCCGTGGAATTAGAAACATAATTCTTCTTCATTGAATAGCATCTTTTTCAGGTATGGCAACAAATGACTATGGTTTCGGTGGTTTCCATTTCGGATTGATACGCTTTATCACTTCCTTGCCGGTTCCGACTTCCAAACCTTTAAACTCTACATATTTTACATTGGGCGCCCAAAAAGTTCCACCCGGATCAATTTTAATATATAATCGATTCAATACAATCATCCGGCCATCCAGTTCCACGTAGGTATGAAATATACCGGCAGATGATTTCATCAGGTAAAAAGGTATTTTATCGTACGCAGCAAATAAAACCTTGTATTTATCGGTAGCCACTTTCGAGGTCTTTACACCGTAGGCAAATTTACGCTGAATATATGAGAGTTCTTCTATTCCGCCTCCATTTGCATAGCGAATCCAATAAATGTGTATAGGATCTTTATCATCCAATACACCGTTTTTGGTATTCAATTCGTACATAATGGTATTGGTATTGGGTGTACGCTGAACATAAAATAGGGTTTTGGCATTAAACCGAGGTATGGGGAAGGTGTCAACAGCTTCCCGGAAGGCCATTTTACCATCATCAAGATCGGCTGTGTAGGCTGTAGCACTTCCGGCGCCTATAAGGGCGGTGCTCCATAGCAGTATGACTGCTTTTGTAGTAGCATTCATTGTTGTTTTTTTATCTTTATCCAGTTTATCTAACGCTTTTTTTGCACTCAGAAGACGCTTGAAGGCAGTGATATTAGTTAATATAGCCATAAAAGCTATTGGAATCGTAAAAATGCTCATCAATTCAAATACATGAAAAGGGATACCAGGTACATATACCCTGCCATCGTCCTCTACAAAGGTTCCTGCCAAGCCGGTAGCTATAGCCGATAGGGCCAACAAAATTACCCGCTCGGGTCGCTGCATTAAGCCTCCTTTGTTCTCAATACCCAAGCCTTCGCTCCGGGCACGCGTATAGCTTACCATCATTGATCCGATTAAAGCTATGAAAGCAAACAAGGAGCTCAGAAAATAATGATGAGCCACTAAATAATAACAAATACCCAGAAACAGGATCAGTTCGCTATACCGGTCCAGGACGGAATCGTATAAGGCCCCAAAGGTAGACGACATTTTACCGAGTCGGGCTACCTGACCATCCAACATATCGAACAAACCTGCGAAAAGTATCAGGGCACCAGCCCAACCTACATAACCCAGCTCCCCCCTATTACCCTTTTCCGCTCCCATAATGAAAATGACAGCTACACCTATATTCAATAATAACCCTATTGTTGTGATCATATTAGGCGTTAACCCCAACTTAATGAGAAAACGGACAAAAGGATTGATGATTTTATATATACCCTTCTGCGCCTGGTCCCGGATCGATATATCGCTCATACTTGTAGAGAAAAAATTCGCCTCAAAAGCGTCGGCAAAATTAAATAATTATACCAATTAAACAAACGTTTAATTAAGCATAATTTTTCTCCACAAACACGGCAATACCTGGAGCCTGTAATGGCCCGTTCGGGCATATTAGCGATTTCGTATGTTAGGACAAGATAAAGGGCTTTTACCCCTATGCTGTCCGTAATATTTAAGCTCAGTATTAATGCCTATAGCTACAGCATTTATTTTATCCGTAACTTTCCACCATATTATGAGATGGAAAAACCTGACGAGACGATTTCGTTACTATCTGCAATATTTTCCGCTTACGATAAATGCTTTTATAATAGGAGTTGCTTTCTGGATCATTATACGCATTATTACACCGGAACCCTTGGGCAAAGGTGAGGAGGTGTCGTCTTTCCGGCCGCTTATTTTACTGATGGGTAAGGCAGCCCTCTGGTTTATCGCGGCTTTGATCTTGTTTTCCCTGTTAAGTTGTATGCTTTGCTGGCTCTATTTTCTATGGCTGCAGCGAAAAGGTAGAGGACAATTTATATTCAGCGTCAAACCAGCAGAAAAAAATAAGGGATTAGTGTTGGAAGTATTCCTGGAGAAGGCCAGGCGTCCATTTCTGGGATTTATAAAAGGACGGTTGTTTTACGATCAGTATAGAATAAGTGATAATTTCGTCTTGGCGTCTAACAAACGAAAGGAAAGGCAGTTTTGGCGAGAAGGCATTACTGGAAAAAACGTTTTTGAATTGCCTGATATTAAAGAATATACGATAGAAGGCGGTTTTGTTTATTTTGTGGATATGCTCCAATTGTTTTCACTTCCGGTACGCCAGAAAATAAACGGGCGTTTTTACCGCCTGCCGGACAATATAGGTAGTACAACCAAAGAAGTTCAGCCACGGAAAACGGAACAAACCGATATCCGTATAGATCAAATGCGAAAGGTACAGGGCGAATATCTTAATTATAAAGATTTTGAAAGCGGAGATGATGTAAGACGTGTTGTATGGAAAGTGTATGCCAAAAGCAGGGAGTTAGTTGTGCGTATTCCTGAAGTACACGAACCTTATGCCTCTCACATTTATTTTTATGCCAGCTTTCATAGTACCTTTCCGGGGGGGCGGCAATCGGGCCTTTTCGGCGCCGAAATGCTCAATTTCTATAAGAACCGTGTGTGGACAGCTTATGAAGTCTTGAGCCGTAAAGATTGGGAATTGCGCTATATAGCGGACCAAAACCTGAATATCGCGGAAACAACCACCAAAGACGAATGGGTACAACGGACCATCAGTCAAAGCCAGTGGCAAGACAGCAGCCCTATAACCGGCTATTTTAAGCCTGCTCATGGATCGGTATTGTGTATTTCCTCATTTAACGACCCCGAGGAGCTTGTCGATCTGCTGTCATCCTGCAGTCCCGACACCGTAATTTATTATATAAAATTATCACACACTTTTAAACACTTTTTACCCTGGAACTGGCTGAAGCGTATTTTCATGTATGCCCCCGAAGATCGTTTGAAAAAAATAAGGAGCCGTTGGTTGTTCAGCCCACTGCGGATACAAATACTAAAAAGGGAAAAAGCTATCGAAGCTATTCTGAATAACAGCAATGTTACTGTGGGACAGCTTTAAACGGGCACTTATGATATCGGAACTCTGGTTTATAATACCTGCTTGTCCGACATATTCCCCAATTGCCACGTAATAAGATCATTTACATAATATTATCAGAGAAATAAACGAATATGGAACAATTGCGTTTCGAAGATTTTCAGTTAGACCCCGATGTTTTGGACGGAATCCACGCAATGGGATTCCAAATACCAACGCCTATACAGGAAAAGGCAATCCCGGTAATATTGGAAGGTAAAGATATAATTGGTTGTGCACAGACCGGGACGGGAAAAACAGCCGCTTTCATGCTTCCTATTTTGCACAAGATTATGCAACTGCCCAGCGGTAGTATAAACACATTGATCCTTGTACCGACCAGGGAGCTCGCCATACAGATTGACCAACAAGTAGAAGCAATGAGTTACTTCCTTAACGTAAAATCGATAGCCGTATACGGCGGCGGCAGTGGTTCGAGCTGGATACAGCAACAACAGGCGCTTATAAAAGGCACAGATATTATCATTGCCACACCAGGCAGGTTATTGGCGCAAATGCAAATGATGAAGATGGATTTTTCGGATCTTCAACACTTGGTATTAGATGAGGCAGACCGTATGTTGGACATGGGATTTTACGATGACATTGTAAGAATTGTGAATGCTTTGCCGAAAAAAAGGCAGACTCTTTGCTTCAGCGCGACTATGCCCCCAAAAATACGCAGCCTGGCTAAACAAATACTTTTTCAGCCGGAGCAAATAAATATTGCTTTGGCCCAGCCGGCAGAAAAAATTAAACAAAGTGTTATTATGATTCACGAGGATCAAAAAATGCCTTATTTGGAGGCGCTGCTTCGAGAACATCAATACCGGTCGGTAATTATCTTTTCCTCCTCGAAAGAAAAGGTAAAACGTATAGAACGGGCTTTAAATAAATCTGGTATTGCCGCTAGCGCGTTTCATTCAGATCTTTCGCAGGAACAACGGGAAGAATTGATGTTGTCTTTTAAAAACCGAAAAGTGGCCATCCTTGTGGCAACAGATATTCTTTCCAGGGGGATTCATGTGGATGGAATTGAACTCGTTTTGAATTATGATGTGCCCGGCGACCCTGAGGACTATATACACCGTATTGGTCGTACGGCGCGCGCGGCAGAAATAGGGTCTGCCGTAACATTTGTACAGGAAAATGATCAAAGACGTTTTGCCCGGATAGAGAAATTGATCAAGGCAACTATTGATCGCTTGTCGTTACCGCCAGAGTTTGGTCCTGCACCGGAATATAATTCCCAACGGTTTCAGCGATCTTCACATCACTCAGCTCCCCCTGCCAAAAAATTTAAAAAGAAATTTAAGAGAAAGGATAAAAACTAATTTGCAGCGAACAACTACGATTAAAAGCATTCCCTGGCAGCGATGCCAGGTTTTTTTATGTCCGCAGGTGATTGTTGCATTTGCACGCCGACCAGGCTGTTAGCTATCTTTCTAGCAGAACTTATTTGTGTCTGCCTAATACAATATACATAAAAAGCGGACAAAACCTGTCCACGCTATGTCCCAAAGTTGTACAAGTTGTTGATTATTATTTGATTGAAATTATTCTATTTGTCTACGCCTCTATTTAGGATTTTATAGTAGCAATGAAGATTTTTGTTTTACAGCTGATGTAACAACGATATCAAATTAAATATTTATGCAAATGGCAACTTTCTTCCCTTGGAGAATCTACCCTCCATCAAATACATATTCGTATCTACTGCATAGTTCAGTACAGGAATCAACATTTTTAAGCTTACTTCTGACTGAAAAAACAAAATTGTAATAAAAAAAATTTATATGAATAAATTAAAATATACTATCTTCTGCCTAGTGATGTTTCTATTACATCCTATTTCTGATGTTATGGCTCAATCTTTTAATAAGACTTCTTCCTATTTAAAAGCTAATGGCGTATGGGTATTTGGTAGAGGAACGGGATTGGATTTTAGCCGGGGTGGACTTGATACCATTAAAAGTAATACCAGCGGTAATGAAGGCTTTGCTTCGGTTGTCGATCCTGTCAGCGGAAAACTATTATTTTATTCTAATGGTAATAAGGTGTGGGATGCAGGCCACAATGTTATGCCTAACGGTAGCGCGCTAATGGGTAATGGACAGACAACAGGCAACCCCTCGCAGATAACCTCTTATAGGGGCGTTGGAATCGTTCCCGTTATCGGTAGCGAAAGAAAATACTACCTGTTCTCTGTAACACCGGTAGGGGGCTTTGTTGCCGGACAGACTCCTTATAGCGGCATGTTTTATTCTATAGTAGACATGAGTAATAATAATGGTATGGGTGATATAGAAGGCGGTAAAAAGAATATTCACTTGAATAAAGATACGCTTACAGAAGGGGTTACTGCCATTCCGGGAAACAATTGTGACATATGGATATGCGTGGTTGCTGCCCTCCCCCATCCCGTAATCAAGTCTTACCGCATCACTTACCAGGGAATCGATACCATACCGGTTATCTCTGCTATGCCCAATGTATTTCCTAACCAAATGCCCAGCGGTTCCTATGGAGCAGGTCTTTCTTTCTCATCGGACAGGACAAAAGCAGCCCTATCATTATATACAACAGGTGTACCGAGCCTCGTGCTACTGAATTTTAATCCGGAGTCGGGCGAGTTTACGCAACCTATAGCGCTGGCCACTAATAAAGCAATTTCAAATACTGTATTTTCACCGGATAATACCAAGTTATATGCCGATGAGTATGTTTATCCAAATAATCCGCTTTTACAGTTTGACATAAGTGTAGCAGATTCAACAACCATCGTAAATTCCTTATTGCGTATTACTACTACTAAAGCGACCTATGACAGGGCATTTAAATTATATAATGATACGTTGTACATTCATCATATCAATTCAGCAATCTGCAGCAGAATTGTTAATCCCAATGGCAGTGGCAATGCCTGCGGATTGCAGGAAAATGTCATTACTTTGTCGGCAGTAGCCTACAGGGATTTCTCTAACGATGTGGTTTTACCCTTGTTAAAAGATACACTGTTTCGCAAACGGGTTGATACTCTGATATGTACCAGTATGGAGAATGGCGTGTCTATAGCGGCCGATAGCGCGGTAGCCAATTTCTATACATGGAGTACCGGCGATACCACGGCAAATATCCAGGTTACTACAGGAGGTACTTATTGGGTAACCTACGGTAATTTTTGTGATAAATATGTCGACACTTTTATTTTTAAAGAGTCAGATCTTTCTACGACAATAAACGTAAATGGTTTCGAACTGGGTACTACAGGCGGGCCCTTTAGCAGCTACCAGTGGTTTTATAATGAAAAAGCAATCGAAGGGGCAACCGAACAAAAATTAAAAGTCGACAGGAATGGGGCATACACAGTAATGGTGGGGAATGAAGATGGCTGTTTTTACACCGCTCCACCCTACGAGGTTACGAACTATGGCGAAACGGATATTGATGATGCAAAAGGAAAGAATGTAAAATGGAATGTGTATCCTAACCCGACGTCGGACTATTTGTATATAGATAGTCCAGTTCCACTCGATATTGCCCTCTTCAATATTGATGGTAAATGTCTTAGTGCCTCCAAAGACTCTAAAAGCTTGTCTCTTAAAGGGCTTGCCCAGGGAATATACATTCTTAAAATAACGGATACTGCCGGTGTGATCACACAATTTGAAAAAATTATTAGAAACTAACAGAGTGTTTATAAAGCAGCAGGCCCCCCTTTGCATTGAAGGTGGCCTGCCGCTTTATACAACCTTAATGGTTTTTCCTACTTTAAGAAGAGTGTTGCAAATTTCTTCTGTTAGATATTAAAGTTTAAAAAGTCCTCATTGGCCATCTTCAGGTTTTGTTCAATTTTTTTCCGGAGACGGTAACGTAATTTCCGTACCGAATCCATAGCGATGCCTAAACTCTGTGCCATTTGTTTTGCTGGTATCCCCAATTTGGTCAATGCCAAAAATCGTAATTCGGCAGGCGATACGTTAGGAATTTTATCAGATACTTCATTGAAAAAACCGGGATAAACCTTTTCAAATATTTCCCTGAACTGTTGCCAGTCTTCTTCCGTATGAATGGTAGTCGATTGCAGGAAATGAAGATGGGTTGACAGGTCAGTAACCGGAATGCTACTTTCTGTAACTTGAATCTTTGATTCTTCTGTTTCTATTTTATGCTCATAGTGTTTCAGTAGCTGGTTCTTTTCTGTTATCTTATCCAGGTAGTCCGCTATTTTTTGCTGATCCTGGCGGCTTCTTAGCCTGAGACGGTATATATATAATGCCAGCACCACAAACAAACCAACACATACGAGGATAATGAAATTCCTTACCCAGACTTTCCGTATCTCCTCGCTTTTTAATAGTTGTATTTGGGTATCACTATTTTCTTTTATCAAATCTATCTGCACTTTCAGGGCCGTTTTCAAATCCCTGGTAGCATATAAGCTGTCCTTATACATCAGTAAGGTATCCTGTACACCAATGATCAGGCCTTTTTCATTACGCCATTTCGCCCAATCCAGATAACTCAGATACATATTATAGGAAGCCAGGTAAAGTGCTTTATTAGTCCCGGTTATCCGCATAGAGTCTATCAACGACCTTGTCAGAACAATTTTAGCACCGGCGAATTCCATTTTGCCAGTTGCTACATCCATTTTGGTCAGGATAATATTTGATAGCGCCGCACTTGTCCAGTTCTTGTTTTGGAGGGCAATTCTAAAGTTGGTTTGGAGCATTCCGGCAGCAAGATCATATCTTTTCTCCATAAAATAGTTCAATCCTATATTCCCTACAATTTCGCCTACGCCGGCCGAATCTCCGTTCTGCCGGGCGCCCTCCAATGCAATAGCAAAGTAGCGATGAGAAGAGTCAATATCTCCTTTTTGGCGATATAGTAATCCAATGAAATTATATGCTGCATAACGAAGAGCCGGGTTAGCAAATCCATTTTTCAGCGCTAATTCGAGGTAGTATTTGCCGTTCTCAAAATCTTCGAAATAATATGCATAAGCATAACCCAGATTGGCAAAATAAGTCCCAAGGTTGGCAAATCGCTTATAATCCAGGTGATGCATCATCCAATCTGCACGGAGCAAATACTCTAGTCCCCTTACGTATTCCTCTCTGCGGTATAAAATATTACCCAGCTGGTGTTTTATAGTAGCCTTGGTTACTTTAAAATCAGTTTCCTCTACTTTATCCCAGGCCCGCTCGTAATGCGTTAATGCATGATTAAGGTTATTCTTATCTTCTTTATTCAAAAGATAATTCTCTCCAATAATAATGTCGGCAAGAATGGATTTACTGTTTTTGTCTCCATCAAATTTCGATAACCAAAGCCCGATATTTTTCTGCAACAGATCTTGCGGCAGTGAACGGTGATATGCCTGAAGAAGCTCCTGGGATATCATTACCAAGTCGGAATATTTGTCGAGGTTTTTTTGCGCAGCTTTTTTGCTACCAAAACAAAAGTTACCGGCAGTCAGTTCCAGGATTACAATAAATAGAGGTAGAAGAGTACGTTTCACTTTATGGGGACTAATGTTTATACGATGCTACATATCAGCCAATATACATAGTTTTCTTTATAAATATACATTGAAGCTGTATTTTTTGTCATTCCCTATTCCTGAAAGATATTCTGGTATTTCCCTTACGAAGCCACTCTGCTTTTTTTGAAGAATTCCTGGACAGTCCTCATTTACTTGGGGTATAGGCCGGAGAATATGCCGATACCGGAGTAGTTGTATAAATGCAAACAGGGACTGTCGAGGTGACAATCCCTGTTTGCGGTTTTAAACCCTGTGTTATCAATAAGAAACAGATTCTGCACTTTCTAATAAAACAGTAGTTTTATTATTTAATGTCTCCACGAAACCACCACCTATACTGTATGTTTCATTACTGTTGCGGTCTTTAAGAATTTTCATCTTTCCTTTCCCCAAGGCAGCTACCATAGCGGCATGGTTTTCAAGGATTTCAAAAGATCCTTCAACCCCAGGCAGCTGAACACCATATACAGTACCGCTGAAAATTTTATGTTCGGGAGTTAAAATTTCTAATTGCATTTTCGCTTATTATGAAAAGTAAACCAATATAATCCTGGCGGAACAATGAACGATAACGTTTAGTTCTTAGCCTGCTCCATAAGCTTTTTACCTTTGGCTATAGCATCATCTATAGTTCCAACAAGGTTAAATGCAGCTTCTGGATATTCGTCTACTTCCCCATCCAGGATCATGTTAAATCCGCGGATTGTTTCTTCAATAGGAACCAATACACCAGCAAGCCCCGTAAACTGCTCGGCCACATGGAACGGCTGAGACAAGAAACGCTGTACACGACGTGCACGGGATACAACCAGTTTGTCTTCTTCACTTAACTCATCCATACCCAGGATGGCGATGATATCCTGCAATTCTTTATAACGTTGCAAGGTCAATTTAACCCTGTCGGCACAATTATAGTGCGCATCACCTACGATAGCTGGAGTAAGAATACGGGAAGTAGAATCCAGAGGGTCAACCGCAGGATAAATACCTAAATCCGCAATTTTACGGCTTAATACTGTTGTTGCATCCAAGTGGGCAAATGTTGTAGCCGGAGCCGGATCGGTAAGGTCATCTGCAGGTACATATACCGCTTGTACAGAAGTAATGGAACCGCTTTTAGTAGAAGTGATACGCTCCTGCATCAACCCCATTTCTGTTGCCAGTGTAGGCTGGTATCCCACAGCTGATGGCATACGACCCAAAAGTGCCGATACTTCCGAACCAGCTTGCGTAAAGCGGAAGATATTGTCTACGAAGAACAAGATGTCCTTACCCTTACCTTTACCATCGCCATCACGGAAATACTCTGCCATCGTCAACCCGGAAAGAGCAACGCGGGCACGGGCGCCGGGGGGTTCGTTCATCTGTCCGAAAACGAAAGTAGCCTTAGAATCTTTAAGACCTTCCATATCAACGGAGCTCAGATCCCAACCACCTTCTTCCATGCTATGTGTAAACTTGTCGCCATATTTCACAATACCCGCCTCGATCATTTCACGCATCAGGTCATTACCTTCACGGGTACGCTCACCCACACCTGCAAATACAGACAAACCACCATGTCCTTTAGCGATATTATTGATTAGCTCCTGGATCAGTACTGTTTTACCCACACCAGCACCCCCAAACAAACCGATTTTACCACCTTTTGCGTAAGGTTCAATCAGGTCAATAACCTTAATACCGGTATACAATACTTCTGTTGAAGTGCTCAGGTCCTCAAATTTAGGAGGCTTAGCATGAATAGGTCTGCTGTTTGTTTTTGTTGGCTGTGGTAAACCATCAATAGCATCACCTGTAACGTTAAAAAGGCGACCATTGATTTGGTCTCCAGTTGGCATCGCAATAGCTTTTCCGGTATCTATTACCTCTAAACCACGCACTAAACCTTCGGTACCATCCATTGCCACACAACGTCCACTATCCTCACCCAGATGTTGTTGTACCTCCATAACCAGTTTTTCGCCATTTTCACGGGTAAGTTCCAATGCGTTATAAATTTCAGGTAATTTATTGTCTGAAGGGAAGTGAACGTCCACTACAGGACCGATGATTTGCTTGATTTTACCAACGTTAGGCATATCAATAATTTGATTTTTATAATAAGATTTTTCAATTCGGCTGCAAAGGTAAGTGATATTATGATAAAAAGGAGAAATGATAAGAAAAAGTTATTAAGAAAAACCGCATTATAGAATAATTTATACGCACGATAGCCATCTCTTCTCGACCGCGATATAGCCGGCCTAAATGCTATTCTTCAAATCGAATGCTACTCTCTGCACCTTATATTATTTTATACTGTCCTCCGAAACAACTTTGAGCTCTACTTCTAATCCATACTACAATTCCCCTGCATAAGCTGCCTTCTTCTGCAGTATACAACCAATAGGACAAAAACTACCGTTTTTTAGCCTGAACAAGCGTATAAGAATCTTCAATCATCCTTTTTAATTTATTGTTATTCAGCATTCCATTTACTATAATAGTGTTCCAATGCTTTTTATTCATATGGTAACCCGGCAGAACGCACTCATATTGTTCCCGTAATTCAATAGCCAGGTCAGGGTTACATTTCACATTGAATTGTACCGGCGTGCTATCTAAAGATAGAAGCAGAAATATTTTTCCTGTTACTTTAAATACCAGGGTTTGATCACCAAATGGTTGATCTTCTTCTGTCCCATCAAGAGACAGGCAAAAGGTACGAATAGCTTCCAGGTTCATTTTATTCACTTAATTAAATTAATGATAATCAATTTATAGAGTTTACTATTATGAACTAAAATATAGATAGGATCCCTGCTTCAATTGTTTATTTTCTGTAGAATATAGTCTAAACCCAAGATTTCGCCGCAGGTGGCCACGGCATTAATACTTACGCCCAAAACGCCATGTAAACCAATATTCTGACCTGTCATAAAAAGGTTTGCAATCTTTGTTTTTATAGGAATGCTGGTCATCTCCGGATGACGCGCATCAGCCATAATACCATACATGCTACCGTCAGGCGACCCCATATAGTCCCGGAAAGTAAGTGGCGTGGCAATTTGCATAGAATACAATTCCTCTTTAACCCAGGAATGTTGCCGGGCTACTGTTGCTAGCACTTGTTCCGCTTTCTGTTCTTTGAACTCGCGATAAGTGGTTTCCCGTGCAGAGGGGCTAACTGTAGCATTAAAGGTATGATACCATGGCGCCCATTCGGAAGTCCGCATATAGCAGAGTATCGCTACCGTTTCGGAATAGCCCGGGCGCATAGGATCTTCTGTAAAGTACAAAGCATAATTTGCCGGCCATTCTCCCGGCAAATACTTTAAAGCATGATAACTGTCTTCGCTTCTATGCCAATAATAGTTAGCATTTTGGTAAGGCACCTTGCCCGGCTTCAAAACAATATTTACCATGAAAGCAGCAATAGAATTGGTTGCATTTACAATACGGTTCCTATATCCTGACTTAAACAGCTTACTATCTATCATTTGCATTATATTTGAAGGGTGAATATTTGCAATAAAACGCTTTCCTTCAAACACTTTACCTGACGTCGTTACCGCATGTGTAAGGAGGCCTCCTTCTTCTTCCAGGCGACATACCTTTTCTTTGCGGAATATAGCGCCGCCGTACTCCTGCAACTTTCGCCACAGCAACCGTGCTATTTGCGAACTCCCGCCCACACATTTAAATGCACTGTCAATATAACTTTTCGACACGAGGGCATGCACATAAAATGGTGTGCTATCGGGGCAGCCCGCATAGAGCAAATTATTGCCCATGAGTACATTGCGCAATTTAGGGTTTTGTACCCTATTCATAATTTCATTTAAGCTCCATTCACTAACTAATTGCTTTTCAGATGAAAGCCCATTTCTTAAATTAAAAAGAGGGAAACAGTTCGCCGTGTACTTTAGCAGGTTGGTATATGAATCTATTGCTTCATGGTCTGCAGGAAAATAGGGTTTCAACCGCGTCGCAAAATTATCCAGGCCCTGGGCTAGTGGAAAGGTTGGATTTTCCTCACTAAAATGAATTTGATCGAAACAATTTTCATCTAATTTTTTGATTTTTAAGTAATCAGATATACCTACATAATCAAAAATCCTTTTTTGAGTTTGCCCATCTTCCATAGATCCTATATAATGGACACAACTGTCAAAAATCTTTTTATCAAAAGAAAAGGTTTGCAGACAACCTCCTACCTGTTTATTTTGCTCCACTATGGCAACATGAAGGCCTTCTTTAGCCAGGATGACAGCACTAAGCAGTCCTCCAAGGCCCGAACCAATAATAACTACGTCATAAACAGGCATATATAGGAATATGTATATGGGCAATTCAGTACAGAACGCGAAGATTAAATTATTTTTC
The DNA here is from genome assembly GCA_040392235.1 of Taibaiella helva. Lineage (GTDB taxonomy): Bacteria > Bacteroidota > Bacteroidia > Chitinophagales > Chitinophagaceae > Taibaiella > Taibaiella helvus_A. The sequence goes on from JBEBWN010000022.1 coordinate 16,847, forward strand.
CACATAACGCTGAGGCCGATGGGAATAAATTTTGCTAACCTTAAATTAATGATAGATGAAAGCAATTTAATCCATAACTTTAATCAGGAGCTTTACGCAACAGTATCATTTTGTAGCGGTGCTCATCTGAGATATTTTACATCCTATCTTGTAATTCTTAAATTTACGCACATTGACAGAATCCATCATTAATCTCGAAACGGTTAACCCTATAGAATTCTTTGGCGTTAACAACAGTAAATTCGATTTACTCAAAAAGAAATTCCCCCTGCTGAAAATTTTATCCCGTGGTACACAAATCAAATTATCCGGTAAACCGGAGGATGTAGAGGCCGCGCGGGAAAAGATTGAGTTAATTGTTAAATACCTGGAGCGCAACGGTCATCTTTCTGAAAACTACTTTGCCCAGATATTGGGCGATGCAGATGATGAAAACGGTGATAATGCAGAAAATGCCAATATTATAGATGGTAATGATATCCTTGTCTTCGGTCCTAATGGCAAAGTGGTCAGGGCTAAATCACAAAATCAGAAAAAACTGGTAGCGGTATCCGATAAAAATGATATCATATTTGCGATCGGACCGGCAGGTACGGGTAAAACGTACACAGCGGTTGCTTTGGCTGTTCGTGCTCTGAAAAACAAAGCAGTAAAAAAGATTATATTAACCAGGCCTGCAGTTGAAGCGGGAGAAAGTCTTGGATTTTTGCCCGGAGATCTTAAAGAGAAAATTGATCCTTATCTGCGTCCCCTATACGATGCATTAGATGATATGATTCCTACAGACAAGCTGAACTATTTCATGGCGAACAGGATAATTGAAATAGCGCCGCTGGCCTATATGCGTGGACGCACATTGGACAATGCTTTCATTATACTCGATGAGGCGCAGAATGCAACAGATCTGCAACTTAAAATGTTCCTGACCCGTATTGGTTCTTCCGCAAAAGCTATCATTACGGGTGATTTGACGCAGATCGACCTTCCAAAGAATCAAAAATCAGGTTTAGGCAAAGCGGTAAGGATTCTGCAGAATATTCCCGGAATAGCACATATTAAATTGACAGAAGTCGATGTCGTGCGCCATCGCCTGGTTAAGGCTATTATTAATGCGTATGAGAAAGAAGTTGAAAGAGAGGAACAGCAGGAAAAAGTACATGTTGAGCGGAAACGAGAACTGAATACGGTTAAACCTGGAGAAGCATAAGCAATAAAAAGAATGAAACTAAGGACCGTTCGGCTACGATAGCCGAGCGGTTTTTTTTATAAATATATGGTTACAGCATATGTTTGCGCCACCTGCCCCAGAGTAAATAACTCCCGGCTGTAAATAACAAAGCACCCCAATAAACGAATTCTGAAGTCCACGCAATATATAGAGGAGGGTGATTGCCCTGAACAACGATGCTGATGTAAACGATGTACACACATACACAGAATATTTCAATGGCCATATTCACCCATGTTTTACCGGTGCCAATCACGGCATTGAAGCAAATAGTTGCTACAGCCATGATCAGGCAGGAAAGTGCCAGTACCCTTAAGCTGTCAATTCCCATGTCAATAACCTGCAGATCTGTGGTATAAAAACCAAGGAACGTATATGGAAAAATAAAAAGGAAAAGCGAAATACAAAATGTATAGCACAGACTGATCCTGATCATTTTCCGGACCAGTGGAATAACCTTTTGTGGTTGCCCTTGTCCCATTATATTGCTCACCATAGCATTACAGGTTGATGCCAGCGCCCAGGTACCGATACTAACTATACCCAATACACTTCTTAATATATGAGACGCCGCCAATTGAGTGATGCCAAGATGTTCAATATAAATATAAAATATTTGCCATCCGCCAATGCTAAAAGTGTATTGGATAATTAAAGGAGCTGATACCTTTAATGTTTGTTTGGCAATTTTCGAATCCAGTTGAAGGTAATTAATAACGGGAAAGCGTTTGTTCAGCTTTTTTATAAAAAACAGGCTGTACATGGTTATACAATACACTATTTCCCCGGCTACAGAGGCCACCGCTGCGCCCTTAAGTCCCATATCGGGAAAGCCCCCTTTACCGAATATCAGGAAATAGTCGAGCGACACATTAACTACATTAGCTATCAGTGCGCCATAGATCAATAGCCGCGATTGGTTAGTAGCTATATAAAAGGCATTCACCAGCTGTGTGAGCATCAGGAAGGGCAGACCCCATATGCGCAGATACAGATAATCGATTGTGTTAAAAAAAACATTCGGATCCCGCAAGGTATATCCGAACAATAAGGGTGCCAGCCAAAAAGAGAGCATCATTAGGCCGAGAGAGGAAAGCGCAGACAGAAAAAGTCCATTGGCAAATATGTGGCTCATGCCACCGCGGTCATTCTCTCCTGCCCTCCGGGAAAATAGAACCATTGTGCCATTACTCAAGCCAAAACCAATATAAGTCAGCAATAAATAAAATACGCTGGTCAGTCCATTTACAACCAGTTCCATTTGCCCCAAGCGTCCCAGAAAAAATGTATTGGCCATAAAGCTGATCTGCGGTATGACCAAAGACAATGATATAGGAGCGGCAAGTTTTAAAATCTGCCGGCTTGAGGTATTCAATTGCATCTTATAGGCTATGTCTATTTATTAAGCTCGGACAAAATTATTCTATTAATTTTGCGCAACACTATTTTCCAAAAAAAAATATTTTCGCTGCACTGATTACAGCGTCTTTCAAATTTCCGCAATGAAGAATGATACTTTACAGTCCGTTAAGCATTTCGACATGCATAACGATCCCCTCACCAATATCGACTCCTTACACCTGGTTGTTTGGAATGCGGGTTTAAGTATTGCAGGTTATAATGCAGAAGGTGAAGTACTGACCACTAAGATATATCCCCTCAATCGTATCGATATCCCGCAGATAGAATCTATTTTCATTAACGAGCCGCTTGTGGCTGGCCCCCAACCTGTTACAAAAGTTTGGGTAGCAGATGAGCGACATATGATTGTACCCGGGCCATTGTTTGAGGCTAAAGCTGCTTCAGAATGGTTAGAAACTTTTTTCTTCCTGGAGGCCGGATCTTCTGTAGAAAGTACTTCTCTGCCGCAGTCGCTTAATGCTCATTTCATATATCCCTTGTCTGAGCAGTTATTATCCTTGTTGCGCAAATACTTCGGTGAAAATAAGGTCTACCCCTTATCAAAAGCCTTACTATCGCAGGAAGTTTCCGCAGAGGGTAATTATATAGATATTACTCTACTTGGCCCATCGCTTATTTTGAGTTGCTACCAGAATGGAAACCTGCTCAACCATCAGGTAACGGATACTATAGCCTCCACAGACCTGGTATACAAAATTGCCTCTGTGGCAGCCGATTATAAACTACCTTTAGATAGCCTTAAAATAGCTCTGAGTGGATTTGCGGTTACTGAAGAGCTGTCACAGGAATTGAAAACCTTTTTTCCGAAGATAGTAATTCCGGGATCTGAACAATTTTCTTCTTTCACGCTACTCAGAAAACTTATTATATGCGCATAATAGGCGGAACTCATGGTGGTAGGAAAATAAATCCTCCCTCAAACATGCCTTATACGAGGCCTACAACAGATATTGCCAAAGAAGGTCTGTTTAACATATTACAAAACATGATGGACTTCGAGGATATACATACACTGGACATTTTCGGTGGTACTGGTAGTATCAGCTATGAACTGGCATCCCGAGGGGCGGCAAAATTGACCATTATAGAACGGGATAAAAATATGGCTGCCTTTATCCGTAAGACCATTTCCGATTTTGGTTTTGACAATATTCACTTGGTGCAAACAGAGGTTTTCCGCTTTCTAAAACAGGCCGAGCACCAGTATGATTTCATTTTTGCCGGGCCTCCATACGCACTCGTTGAAATCGATTCTATACCCGGCATTATATTTGAGCGAAATTTGCTTAGAGAGAACGGCATATTTGTACTGGAACATACACCCCGCAATAACTATGAACAACATGCACACTTTCTGAAAGTAAAGAATTACGGAACAACACTGTTTTCTTTTTTCGTGCCTTACCAGAATCATACTACCAATAGATAATCGATAAGGAATCCGGTAGCTAATATTAAGCGCGACACCTTGCGGAAAGCTTTTTCTATTTTTCCCTTTAAACTTTTAATTTAAAATAGCTATACGTCATTCTTAGTTATTGTCGTTTATTTTTTTGAGGAATTCAGGACTATATGAAATTATTACTGCAATATCTGGGCTGGCACAAAGCCCTTATCTTTCTAGCCCTTATATTGGCGGCTATCAACCAGGTATTTTCTTTATTGAACCCATATATATTGGGTAATTTTATTATAGATCCATATGCCAATAAAGCGGAAACATTTCGGCAGGCCGATGCAGCAGGCGCTTTCTACCAGGGTATCACACTGGGCTTATGCCTCATTATTGGATCAGCTATGGTGTCACGCATAGCCAAAGCCTTCCAGGACTATGTTGTAAACGTCATTATCCAAAAGTTTGGGGCCAGGCTGTATACAGATGGCTTGCGGCATGCCTTGCGTCTTCCCTACCAGGATTTCGAAGATCAGAGAAGTGGGGAAACGCTTTCGGTTTTGCAGAAGGTACGTACTGATTGTGAGAAGTTTATCACAAATTTCATCAATATACTTTTTGCAACTTTGGTGGGCATCGTATTTGTAACCATTGTAGCCTTCAAAATAAGCCCAATCTTACCGGTAATCTACCTCCTGGGCTCGGTTATACTTGCTCTACTTACCAGTTTGCTCAGTAGGAAAATTAAGCATATCCAAAAGAATATTGTCCGGGAAACCACAGCATTGGCCGGATCAACAACTGAATCTCTACGGAATATAGAACTGGTAAAAAGTCTGGGCTTGACGCAACAGGAAATAAGGCGGCTGAACACAACGACATTGAAGATACTCAAACTCGAGCTGCGCAAGGTGAAAAGTATCCGTTCCGTCAGCTTCGTACAGGGTACATTTGTAAATTTTTTACAGCAATGTATTATGTTTGCCCTACTGTATTTTGTTTTTAAAGACAAAATGTCTGTAGG
>JBEBWN010000023.1:0-19604 GCA_040392235.1 Taibaiella helva
GTAGACAGGATCACCCGCTTTAAATCGGCCAAAGAACAAAAAGAAACGCTGAAAAAACTGGACGAGGGTAAAATCGATATCCTTATCGGCACACATGCCTTGTTGAGTAAGGAGGTTAAGTTTAAGGACCTGGGATTGTTGATTATAGATGAAGAACAAAAGTTTGGCGTAGCGGCAAAAGAAAAACTACGGGAACGTAAGGCTAATGTAGATACCCTTACGCTGACCGCTACACCCATACCCCGCACCCTGCAGTTCTCGCTGATGAACGCCCGTGATTTAAGCATTATCAATACGCCGCCGCCGAACCGACAACCGGTGCATACGGAACTCATGGGTTTTGATGAGGACGCTATCAGGGACGCCATCTATTATGAGGCAGAACGGGGCGGACAGGTATACTTTATTCATAACAGGGTACAAAGTCTGCCCGCAATGGCAGAAAAAATAAAAGCGCTGTGCCCCGACCTGGAAATTGAGGTAGCCCATGGTCAGATGGATGGGTCCAAACTGGAAAAGACCCTGCTTGATTTTATCGGCCATAAATTTGATGTCCTCTGTTGTACTAATATTGTAGAAAGCGGGGTAGACATTTCCAATGCCAATACTATTATTATCAATAACGCACACCAGTTCGGGTTAAGCGATCTGCACCAGTTACGCGGCCGTGTAGGGCGCAGCAACAAAAAGGCATTTTGCTACCTGATTGCACCTTCGCTGATCACCTTACCAAATGACAGCCGCAAACGGCTGCAAACGCTGGAACAGTTTAACGAGCTGGGAAGCGGTTTCCAGATTGCCATGCGCGACCTGGATATACGGGGAGCAGGTAATATACTGGGCGGCGAGCAAAGCGGGTTTATTGCCGAAATCGGCTTTGAAATGTACCAAAAAATATTGGCGGAAGCCATACATGAGCTGAAAAGCACCGATTTCAAAGATGTTTTCGCCGGGGAAATGGATCGCAAAAGCGATTTCGTCCAGGACTGCACCATTGATACCGACCTGGAGATCAGGATACCCGATACCTATATCGAAAATATTACCGAAAGGCTGGCCTTGTATACACAACTGGACAATCTTGAGGAAGAGTACGAACTGGAAAAATTTGAAGCAGAGCTGGTTGACCGCTTCGGCCCGGTACCCAGCCAGGTGAAAGACCTGTTTACCGCTTTGCGTTGCCGGAAAATGGCCAAAACACTGGGTTTTGAAAAGCTCATTTTGAAAAATGAGCAGATGCGTCTCTACTTTATCAATAACCCGGACTCCCCGTATTTTGAAAGTAGTACCTTCCAGAATATTATGCAGTATATCCAGATGCAAACCAATAATGCCCGCCTGAAACAGGTAGGTAAAAATTTTATGCTGATCGTGGATCGCATAAAATCCATCGACGAGGTAGCCTGGTTTCTTGAAGGTATGTTGCCCGGGCAAAGCGGCGGGTAGGCCAGGAAAAAAAATTGCTTAACAGTCCCTTCCTACGGTCAACCATCGAAGAGCCCGTTAAGCAATACTTTTTAATATATTAAAGCTGTGCCAGGGTAGTTTCTATGCGCTGTTGGGTTGCCGTGGCGCCGATCATTTGAACGATATCAAAAACACCGGGTCCGAATTTCCCGCCCACCAGCATAATACGCAAAGAAAGCATTACCTCTCCCTTTTTAATACCGGCTTCTACTGCCAATTCGGTAAATGATGCCTCCAGGGCATCATGATCCCAGCTAACTGTTGACAGTTTACTGGCCCAGGTTTGAAAAAATGCCGTTTTTTCTGTCGACCATTTACCCCGGACAGCCTCCAGGTCCGTTTGTTGCGGCGGTCTGAAAAAGAAATGCCCCTGCTCTACAAAATCCGGCAACAAATGGCAGCGCTCCTTAATGAGCCCGATAACTTTCACCAGATATTCTTTATCAACAATGGTAATACCTTCCTTAGTAAAGAATGGCAACGCCAGCTCGGCCAGCCGATGATTGTCCGTACGCTGAATATGCTGATGGTTGAACCATTTCGCTTTTTCATAATCGAATTTTGCCCCGCCTTTGTGTACCCGTTCCATCGAAAACAATTGTACCAGTTCTTCCAGGCTAAAAATCTCCTGCTCCCGGCCCGGATTCCATCCAAGCATAGCCAATAGGTTAACAAAAGCCTCGGGTAAAAAACCTTTCTCGCGGAACCCTGTAGTAACTTCTCCGGTTTTCGGATCTTTCCAATCCATAGCAAATACCGGGAAACCCAGGCGGTCGCCATCCCTTTTGCTGAGCTTACCATTACCGTCCGGCTTTAATATCAGTGGCAAATGAGCCCACTGGGGCATTTCTGCTTCCCAGCCCAGGTATTTCCATAGCAACAGGTGTACCGGAGCGCTGGGCAGCCACTCTTCGCCCCGGAATGCATGCGTGATCTTCATTAGGTAATCGTCCACTACGACAGCAAGATGATAAGTAGGCATCCCATCTGCTTTAAGCAGTACCTTATCGTCCACCACATTTGTATCGTAGCTGATCAATCCGCGGATCATATCTGTAAACTGAACCGTATCATTTTCTGGCATTTTAATGCGCACTACATAAGGCCTGCCCTCCAGGATCATTTGCCGAACCTGTTCTGCCGGCAAGGACAGGGAATTCTTCATCAGGCCCCGTGTGCGATGGTCGTATTGGGGCGAAGGATTTTGATCCGTTCTTAAATCATTACGCATCCGCTCCAGTTCCTCAGGGGTATCAAAAGCGTAGTAGGCATGTCCGCTCTCCAGGAGCTGCTCTACATAATCGCGGTATATTGCTTTTCGTTCACTTTGCCGGTAGGGTGCGTAAGGGCCTTCCTTTCGGACACTTTCATCCGGTTCCAGGCCACACCATTCCAGGCAGTTAAATATATAATCTTCTGCTCCTTCCACAAAACGGTTCTGGTCGGTATCCTCGATACGCAATACAAAAGTACCGTTGTAGTGCCGGGCAAAAAGGTAGTTAAAAAGTACGGTACGCACTCCGCCCAAGTGCAGACCGCCCGTGGGACTGGGTGCAAAACGCACACGAACATGTTTCGAATTCATGGCGCGAAAATAGGGAGAAATGCCGAATGCCCGAAAATGCGGCACGCACAAGAATTCAATATTTCTTTTACTTTTGGAAGCAACTTTGCTAAAATAGCCCTTCAATTGCAATTCATTAACTCATGCTTAGCCTTACTGTTTCAAAAGACCTCGTATTAAGAACCTATGCCGAAGAAGACGCAGCAGAACTGTTTGCCCTGGTACAAGGCAACCGGAACCATCTTCGATCCTGGTTAGTATGGGTGGACGCGACTCAGAAAGAAGAGCATGCCTTAGAATATATCCGGGCAGCCCGGCAGGGGCAATTAGATCAGCAGAGTATCGCTTTTGGCATATTTCAACACGGCCGGCTGGTGGGCAGTATGGATATGCACCATTGGGATCAATATCTGCGCAAAGCACAAATAGGATATTGGTTGTCGAAGCAGGAAGAAGGCAAAGGCATCATACACCATTGCGCCCGACAGCTGATCCATTACCTGTTTCAACAATTACAGCTCAACAAGATAGAATTGCACTACCAGCCCGCTAACGCCCGAAGCGCCGCGGTGGCCCAACGGCTCGGTTTTACCATAGAAGGCTTATTACGCGACCAGGTGCTCGTCAACGGAACATTCCAGGATCTTGTTATAACAGGATTACTGCGCAAAGAGTGGCATATGAAGCTGTAATGTAAGTTAAAAAGTAAAAAGGCAAAACCAAAAAGCCAATTGCTTTCCGCCCAAGCGCTCTTAAAATAGCGTCACAGGTACGGATGAAGGATCATTAGGGGACAGGAATCCATCATGTCTTAGTTTGTGTTCTCAACGCCACAGCGCGTTTTGCATTTTTGGCCAGCCAAAAAATTAAAGATGGTAATGAACAAGTTATAATACTTGTCATTGGTAGCATGAAGCTGTCTCTGTTCCGATGAGCTGCATATCCCTTTGGTCTTCGGATGGACCGCCCAATGAACGCGTCCATGCCGACCTTATGGAGGCATCCCCAGAGGATGCGTAGAGTGCTTATAGGTACCACGCTACTGCAAAGGCAGGGGCCGGCAAGTTCCGGCGGGATATCTCCACTGCGCTTTACCCTGCGCTACAAACAGCGAAAGCTCCCGTACCCATGACGGGTATGATCGTATTCCGTTCCCTACCTTTGCCCTATCTATTGTCACCCAGAGGCCGAGCCGAAGGGCATCACATGGGCCGAGATCATCGTCATGCTTCGACTGCCAATGACAAGTTTGTATTAATTTGATTATCAAAGCCAAATTTTCGCCTTGTAATCGCTTTATGAACTAGGGGAACCCTATAAAAAACTCGGGCTGACAAAAAGAGTTTGTACCCATGCCCCTATTTTCTAAACGCTTGGACACCCCGTCATTATGCTATCGCTTTTTGCAAAAAATAAACCCGTCGATAGGACGAGAAAAGGGGAAAAGAATAGCGAGGCATAACAGCAAGAATACAAAAGCTGACACGTCGCCTACCCAACGCGTCATACCGACCTTGTGGAGGTATCCCCTGAGCATGAGTAGGATGCTTATGGTTGTATTAAGCCCTTCGGCTAGACTGCCAATGACAAGTTCGTATCAATTTGATTATCAATCCCAAATTTCCACCTTGTCCTTGCCTCATGAACTAGGGGAGCCCCATAAAAAACTCAGGCTGACAATAAAATTAGCCTCTGACTATACTTCCCCGACAAAGCCGTATTGGGTATAAGCTTTAAGACACCCTAAATGCAAAAGACGATTCTATTCCCTATTGGCTATTGCGTTACCTAATAGGAAATAGAATCGTCTGCACAGCTGGTCTGTGCCGGCCCTTTATTCATGTATGATGAATTTGCCGGTAGCTTTTTCTGTTCCATCCCTGTTTACCACGAATACCAGGTAAACGCCGGATTGTACTTTTTTGCCCGTATAGTCTTTTCCATTCCATACTGCCTGTCCGCCAAGGGCCTTCGTACGGTACACCATTTGGCCCGAAATATCGGTAAAACGGACATCCGCATTATCCACTACTCCCCTGACCGCAATCATACCGCTATATCCGGAAGGAACAGGATTAGGATATATAAAAAGCTTTTCATCATTGCTGGCATTACCCTCGGTAGCAGTGCTCCTGAAACTGGCCAGGCCCTTTTCTGTCGAAAAATAGACATCGCCGGTCACCGGGTCAATATTAATGCGCTCAATCATATTCGAAGGCAGCGGGCTGTTATCTTCTGTAAAGCGATATATGGTTTGTTCTGCATCTGCTGAAATGAGCCATACGCCATTGCTGGTGCCTATCCATTTACGGTTAGCGCCGTCTACGGCCATAGCCTTGATCGATTGATTGGAGAAGAGATGGTCGGCAAACTGGTCTTCCTGAACCACCTTTAATTCCGCCTCGCACTGCCGGGCTATTACCTGGTCGGGACAGCTTACAATACCGATCCCGTTATTCGTACCAATCCATATTGCGCCATCTTTATCCTTTACGATAGACATTGTTACGCTTTCCGGCAGTCCACCTGCACCTTTTCCTTTTCTTAATACAAAATAAGTATCGTCGCTGGCGTTATCCAGTGTTCCCTTATCGTCATACACTACTGCTCCTTCATTGCGGGGCGCGATAAACCATTTTTGTCCGTAATCGTCTATGAGTATGTCTGCTGCTGAATGAAAACTATTACCGGCAATAGACCTTAGCTGCGGCCACTTCCCATCCCGGGTCTTTACGGCAAGTTCATATTGTTGCGCTGCATGATTGGTCATCCATAAGTTACCCTGATCATCTACGGCCAGTCCGGACAACTGGTAAAGATCATTTCCCGGTGTCGACCCCCGTGATTTATCCAGTACTCCGTCATTAAAAACTTTCCAGCTGCCATCCGGCGCCATTTCCATCAGACCGCCAGAAAAGGAGGCGGCATAGACTTTGCCGCTGCCCTGGTCCTTCAATATCCTTATAAAGTCCTGTACCCAGGGATTGGCATCCACCCATGGGTAATTATTCCAGCGGCCGTCCTTATAGTGTGAAAAATTAGAACGATTGCCCAGTGTGTTCCAGTTATCATCTTTCCCGCCATGAGCTACCCACAGCTCCCCGTTATAAGCTGAAACGTCGAAGGAACTGTTCACTACAGGTCCGTCCGGGAAAAACGGTTCAGACTGTGTAGCGGATATTTTTTTCCGCAAACCCCGCTTATCGGCATAGGAATAGGGCGCATCGTCGGCAAACCAGACATCGCCATTGGCCAGCTCTACAACCTGGCGCGCAGAAGGCGTCACCAGCGAATCTGCGCGGCTCCCGTCGGGCCGGACCAGGATAGCATAACCCAGTCCCTGGGCGGTATCTGAAACAGCGCTGATCCATAAACCTTCTTTACCCGGGTCCAGGTGGGTAACGGGATAGGCGGTTTGCTCCTGGAAATATGCTCCCCCTGATGCTACGCGGTACAAAGAATCCCTCCGGGCAACATACACAATGCCGTTTACCGCAGCCATGTAGCGATAAGTTCCTGTATCAACAAGATCCCATTGCCCCTGAAACTGGATGAAAGGGTTGGTGACCAGGGACCGGAATAATCCCACACTGGTCGCTGCATATATAGAATCATTGATCAAAGTAGTTGCATAAACCGGTGCATCGGTATTATTTCCGGAAAAACGGATCGTTTCCTTCACTTCTTTTTTTTGCAGATTGAGCACCAATATCCCCATATTGGAGGCTAGATAAGCCTGGCCGTTATAAGCCATCACATTATGAATGGTCTTATCGCCAATACCCTGCGACAGCTTGAGTTCGGGCAGATTGGTAAAGGCATTATCCTTAAAAAGATCTATATTACTATTGGCATAGGCCAGAACAGCTGTTCCCGTCGTTTTGTCGTAAGCAACGCCGCTAAGTCCGATATCGCTCATACCATTGGCTTTGCTGTATGGCGACAGGTTACCATCGTCCCTGTTGTACGTAAAAAAGCCGGCGGTAGTGCCGCAGAAAAAGGTTCGTCCGTCGGTAGCCACACTGGTAACCTGGCTATAGGGCAAAAAACAACGCCACTGTTCTATAGCCGGTCCTGTACCTTGTGCCGTAGCCGGAACCTGGTTCAGGAGCGCGAGGAAAACGCCGATACCCAATGCTGCACTTTGTTTTTTATTCTTCATACTTGTCAAAAATAACAATTAAACGAATCTTTAAGCAGATTATTGCCTATTTCCGCCTTGGAGCGACCATTAAAAAAGCATAGGTAAAAGGTTGATCCATCTATCGGGCAACCTTTTACCTATGTTATCTGCAATACAGCATGATGCTACAGCAGCCTGCTTTTATTGTATATGCTTGAGATTAATAACTTCCTGCTTTGTTAAAAAACGCCATTTACCACGCAGTACATTTTTCTTGGTAAGACCGGCATACATTACACGGTCCAGCTTTTCCACTTCATAGCCTAAAGATTCAAATATCCTGCGAACGATCCTGTTTTTACCACTGTGTATCTCGAGGCCGATCTCATTTTTGGATTCCAGGTATTCCAACTGGTCTACCGGGGCCGGCCCATCTTCCAAAACGAGGCCCTGCTTTATTTTTTCGAAGTCTTCCTTGGAAAGATTCTTGTTTAAAGTAGCTTTATACACTTTCCTCACCTCATGCTTAGGGTGTGACAGCTTTTGCGTGAGTTCTCCGTCATTGGTTAAAAGCAGCAGGCCGGTCGTGTTCCGGTCCAGCCGTCCAACAGGAAAAACCCGTTCGTCAATAAAGTTATCCACCAGTTCCATTACCGTACGCCTGCCTTTAGGGTCGTCTGTCGTTGTAATAAATCCTTTAGGTTTGTTCATAAGGATGTAAACCAGGTTTTTCTGGATAACGAGTGGGGTACCATTTAAGATAACCTTATCGGCCAGGGTCACTTTATGCCCCGGTTGCGTAATGACCTCCCCATTTACCTGCACCTTTCCGTCCTTAATCAGCTGCACCGCATCTCTACGGCTACAGACATCGCAATGGGCAATATACTTGTTCAGGGGCATCATCTTCGTTTCTGCATTGGGCCCTTCTTCCGCCTTTTCTTTTTTGCCACTGCTGGCATATACTTTTTCCTGTGGCTTCTCGTCATCAAACTGGCTCTTGAAACGCGACTGATCGTCATGTATCCTTTTAGCCCCTTTTCCGGCACGGCTTGCCCTGGGTACATCGCTTTTGCCAAACTCTCGGTTTACTGTTGTCTCAGCCCATCTGTCTAATTCCTTCGAAAACGTCACTTCATCGGCTTCATTCTTCTCCTTTCGCTTTTGTTCCTGCTTTCTCTGATGGGCTGCCAATTCCTGGTCGTCCAGCCGGCCAAAGGTATTGGCGTACCGGTTGGGTTTCTTTTTTTCTCCATCCCGTGAATCGTCTTTCTTATACCGGTCCGGGCTTCTTCTATCTCCTTTCTGTTCCCTATCTGCTCCCGGGAACTTCTGCCCTCTCTTTTGATCCCGGTCTTCGCCATTTTTAAACCGCGTATCGCGCTGCGGCTTACCGGGTCCTTTACCATTCCTCGTGTCGGGCCTGCCATCGCGGCGCGGCTCTTCCGATGTTTTCCGGGCGCGGCTACCCCGCTTATCCTCAAAGTCCTTTTTATCTTCTTTATCCATCTTCCAGGAAGCGGGACTCTCCTTCTTCAAAAATTTACCAAAAGGATGGCCGTCTTTTTTTCCCGGAGATTGTTTACCCTTACCTGGTTGGAATGGTTTCTTTTGCATCAGTTTCTAAAAAATTTGGGGTGTACACGAAGGTTGCTGGGTTAAAGTTGGGTAGGAGGATGGTCTATATTAGCCAGCTGTCCGCAAGCCGCATCAATATCTTTCCCCCGGCTTCGGCGCAATCGGGCGTTTACCCGGTTAGCGGCCAGGAAATCCATAAAGGCAGCAGTAACATCTTCTTCTGGCTTACTAAAATCAGCCTGGTCAATGGCGTTATATTCGATAATATTGACGAGGTCGGCTGGTACCTGGCGGTATATTTTAACAAGCTCTTCCGCATCCTTACGACTATCGTTAAAGTTACGGAACAGAATATATTCGAATGTTATTTCATTACCCGTCTTCTGATAAAAGTATAAAAGCGAGTCGATCAATGATTTCAGGTCATTGCTTTCATTAATCGGCATAATCTCATTCCTTTTTTTATCATTGGCGGCATGAAGCGATAAAGCAAGCTTGAATTTAACCGCGTCGTCGCCAAGTTGCCGGATCATTTTGGCTACCCCGGCAGTAGAAAGGGTGATTCTGCGGGGGCTCATACCCAGACCATCAGGCGCAGTGATGCGTTCGATGGCTTTCAATACGTTTTTATAATTGAGCAGGGGTTCGCCCATCCCCATAAATACGATATTGCTTAAATGCCGGTCAAAATGAGTCAGGGCCTGGTTATTCAGCAGGGTTACCTCATCTACTATTTCATCAAAATCCAGGTTGCGGCTTCTTTTCAAATAGCCTGTTGCACAGAATTTACAACTCAGGCTACAACCTACCTGCGATGATACACAGGCGGTCATCCGTTTTTCTGTAGGAATCAGTACACCCTCAATATATTGATTATCAAAAAGTTTCAGTCTACTTTTTACAGTTCCATCGTTACTGAACTGGCTATGATCTATACTGACTTTGGGAATATAATAGGCAGAGCCGAGCTTTTCGCGCAGGTCTTTGGAAATATTGCTCATGTCGTCTATCGAAGCGGCATGTTTCTTCCAAACCCAATCATGTATTTGCGCTGCCCGAAATCTGGGTTCACCCCACTCTTTCATCATTTGTTCCAACTCCGCCAATGGGATGTGTCGCAGATTTTCCATCTGTGAAAATATTTAAAATACCGGCAAAGGTAAAATATTTATCGCAGGAATCATGATATATGTTCGCCAGGAGTTTCCCCATAAGCTTCAAAGACAAACCGTCCCTCATTGCCATAGCAATGAAAGACGGCTCAAAGGCTCCCCCTGCGGAAACGCAATTTTTTATAAAATGAAGTACCTCCTAGATACTCCCGCCAAGTTAAGATAATTTGCCACCCGGGCAAACATAGTTGGATAATGGACAAGCGATTGTCGCTTTTGGTTTTGCCTTTTAACTTTTGCCTTAATGCTAATGTCCCGTCAAGCGTACTTTTTCGGCTTGTTTCTTTAGAGTTAATTGCTCATTAATCTGTTGTAACCCTTTGGTTTTGCCTTTTAACCCTTGACCTAATATTTGTTTAGCGTGCAACATTGACAGCCCTTTTCTCCCGTATAACCGTTACTTTGATTTGTCCGGGATACTGCATTTCTTTTTGAATCTTATCGGCAATTTCATAGCTCAGGCGATCGCTGTCGGCATCTGTAACCTTATCGGCTTCAACAATAACCCGCAACTCCCTGCCCGCTTGTATGGCATAAGCTTTTTCTACCCCGTTGTACGCTACGGCAAGATTTTCCAGGTCCTTTATGCGCTGCAGGTAACTCTGCATAATTTCCCTGCGTGCGCCAGGCCGTGCACCGCTGATAGCATCACAAGCCTGAATAATGGGTGAAATGATATAGGTCATCTCCATTTCATCATGGTGGGCGCCAATTGCATTGATAATTGCCGGATGTTCACCGCATTTTTCTGCTAATTTGGCTCCTAACAGGGCATGGCTCAGTTCCGTTTCCTCATCAGGCACTTTACCGATATCGTGCAACAAACCGGCACGTTTTGCCAGTTTAACTACTTTCTGGCCCAGGCCTAATTCTGCTGCCATTACACCACAGAGGTTGGCTGTTTCTTTAGAGTGCATGAGCAGGTTCTGACCGTAAGAGGAGCGGAAACGCATTTTGCCCACCATACGCACCAGGTCTTTATGCAGTCCATGGATACCCAATTCTATAATCGTGCGTTCACCAATTTCCATAACCTGGTCCTCGATCTGCTTTTTCGTCTTTTCCACCACTTCTTCGATCCGAGCAGGGTGTATACGTCCATCCTGTACCAGGCGCTGTAGCGACAAACGCGCAATCTCGCGGCGCAGTGGGTCAAAACAACTTAATACTATTGCCTCAGGGGTGTCGTCGATAATAAGGTCTACTCCTGTTGCCGCCTCCAGGGCGCGGATATTACGGCCTTCCCGGCCGATAATCTGTCCTTTTACTTCATCGCTTTCCAGGTTAAAAACAGTGATCGCATTTTCAATAGTCTGTTCAGCAGCCACCCTTTGTATGCTCTGAATAACAATTTTCTTAGCTTCCTTATTGGCATTCACTTTAGCCTCTTCTACTATTTCCTGGATATGGGCCATAGCATTAGTACGGGCCTCTTCTTTCATAGCCTCCATTAACTGGTTCTTAGCCTCTTCTGCACTAAGGTTGGCTATCTTCTCCAGCTGTTTAATGTGCTGCTCCTGGTGCTTTTCCAGCTCCTGGCGTTTGCTCTCCAGTTCAGTCCGCTTTTGTGCCGTTTTTTCCAGTTCCTTTTCCAGGTTAGCTTTGTGCTGGTTATTTTCGTTGATCTGCTTCTGCAGGACCTGATTTTTATCGTTAAGGGATTGCTCTTTTTGACGTAATTTATTCTCGGCTTCTGCTATTTTCTGGTTTCTTTGGTTGGCTTCTTTCTCGTTTTCCGATTTCAACTGAAGAAACCGCTCTTTTGCTTCCAGAAGTTTCTTTTCTTTTAACGTTTCTGCTAATATTTTGGCGTCTTCCGTTATTTTAAGGGCTTGTTGTTCTGCCTCCTGTATTTTTTGTTCTGTATTCTTGGCAAAAATGGCTTTACCCAGAAAAATACCAATTACTAAAGCCGCCACTGCTACCAGCGCGGATACAATCATTGCTAAATCCATATAGTCTATTTGTCAATTTGCTTGTTAGTAAAACTTAATATATAACCCTGTAAAAAACTGCACAGGGTCTAGCGTGCGAAGTTAATATTTATTCGCATAAGTTTTAAGACCCATAGAAAATGAGCAGGACGGGTCGCTTTTTTTCGTGAAGCATGGTATTCTAAGCGCCTGGAAAAGAAGAGTGAAGCCTGCTCCTATATGCCCCGGGGCCGGTGATCTGCATCTACTCCAGCCCTCTGATAAGACAGACATTTCAAGCATCTGTTCAAAAAGATGAACCAGGAAGCAAAAAACAGAAAGCCGCTCAAAAAGCCATTATTAGGATGAAATTGACTTCAACCCGACTTTTTGAGCAGCTTTTAGGGTAAGTAAAGATTGACACTTAGAACCGGATAAGGATTCTTACCAATATTACAGATATTGCCTATACCCCCTATTAATAGGGATTTAGCCTTCTTTTTTTACCTCTTTGGCCCAGCTATCTTTCAGGCCCACGGTACGGTTAAACACCAGGTTTCCGGGTTTGCTGTCTTTATCCGCACAAAAATATCCTTTGCGTAGGAATTGAAAACGGTCGCCAGCCTGTGCCTTTGCCAGGGAAGGCTCTATATAGGCCTTTTGTATAATATGTAAGGAATCGGGATTAATATAATCTTTGAAATCGCCCTCTTCAGATGACGGGTTCTCGACCCGGAAAAGACGGTCATAGAGACGGATTTCGGCCGTTTGCGCATGTGCTACGCTTACCCAATGTATCGTGCCCTTAACCTTAATGCCGCTGGTATCGTGCCCGCTTTTGCTATCCGGCAGATAACTGCAATGGATTTCTGTTATGTTACCGTTTTCGTCCTTTTTAAAGTCATCGCATTTAATAATATAAGCATGCTTCAGGCGTACCATCAAGCCTGGTCCCAGCCGGAAGAATTTCTTAGGCGGCTCTTCCATGAAATCTTCCCGCTCTATCCAGAGCTCTTTTCCGAAAGGTATTGTACGTACAGCCGAATGGCTGTCTTCCGGGTTTACTTCTCCCTGCAGTTCTTCTACCCTGCCCTCTTCATAATTGGTAATAACCAGTTTTACGGGATCCAGCACTGCCATGGCCCTGCTGGCCACTTTGTTCAAATGCTCCCGCACACAAAACTCAAGAAGCCCCACGTCTGTAATATTCTCTCTTTTGGCAATGCCAATCGTATCTGCAAAATTCCGGATGCTTTCGGGGGTATATCCCCTCCGTCTCAACCCGCTAATAGTGGGCATACGCGGATCGTCCCAACCACTAACGTGCTTTTCCTGCACCAGTTGCAACAGTTTGCGTTTGCTCATGACGGTGTAAGTCAGGTTCCGGCGGGCAAACTCATATTGATGAGAAGGAAATATGTCTAGCTGTTCGATAAACCAATCGTATAATGGCCTGTGGTGTATAAATTCGAGGGTACATATCGAATGCGTAATATGCTCTATACTATCGCTTTGCCCATGCGCAAAGTCGTACATAGGATAAATGCACCAATCATTTCCGGTACGGTGATGATGCGCATGCTTAATACGGTATATGATCGGGTCACGCATCAGGAGGTTAGGATGGGCCATATCAATCCGCGCCCTGAGCACCATAGCGCCATCAGGATATTTACCCGCTTTCATTTCCTCGAAAAGCCTGTGGTTCTCCTCCCTGCTCCTGTTCCGGTAAGGGCTGTTCGCGCCCGGTTTATTCAGGTCCCCTTTCAATTCCGCCATTTGCTCCGCGGTAGATTCATCTACATAAGCCAATCCTTTGTCGATCAGCTTCAGGGCAAATTCATACAGCGTGCCAAAATAATCGGAAGTATAACGCAATTCATCCCATTCAAACCCCAGCCACCTTACATCGTTCATGATGCTGTCTACATATTCTGTTTCCTCTGTAGACGGATTGGTATCATCGAAACGGAGGTTGCATTTTCCCTGGTATCTTTTAGCCAGACCGAAATTAAGGCATATCGAAGCCGCATGACCAATGTGCAAATAACCATTAGGTTCAGGAGGAAAACGAGTGTGGATATAGGGGTACTTCCCGGCTGACAAGTCGCTTTCTATGATCTCTTCTAAAAAGTTAAGGGAACGTTCTTCCATTTCAAAAATATAACAGGATAATGATTTTATAATATTGCCCGGCCTGAGACTGCGGGCTGCCAAAATTAAGAATACTCCGGGAAAGTAACGATAGCCGTCCCAACAGGTGTTATTATGCCTTGGGGGAGGTTCCAGGAGGTTTGCGTTTGACCGCAGGCTGTTTTCCTTTGGCAATCTTCTTCCGGTTACGGCTTAATGTTTCCGGTTTAATACCCAGGTAGGAGGCAATCATGCGCTGCGGCACGCGCCGCACCAGGTCAGGATACACCGATACAAATGCCCTGTATCGATCTTCCGTAAAATTGGTGATAAAGTTAATGACCCTCAGGTGTAGTGCATAGAGCCGTTTTTGCATCACCACACGGAAATATTTCTCTATTTTAGGCATTTGCTCCAACAAGCGGAGACAATCAGCTATACTAATGGAAAGCACCTGCGCAGGCTCCACCGCATCAATGTGAAATTGAGCCCTGAGATCCTGGGCTTCATATATCGTATCGGGGATCCAGAAGCCTTCGGGAGCAAATTGTATGATATGCTCCTCCTCCTTCCCCCTTTTTAGGTAACCCCTTAATAGTCCCTTTTCCACAAAAAATACGTGATCCAGGACCTCGCCCTCGGCCACTACGTTTTGGCGCCGCCTCAGTTTTCGCAGGGTAAAAAAAGAACGTAGCTTGTCTTTTTCGGCAGGACTTAACGTCACCTCTTTGCTTATTTCTGCGATCAATAAATCCATCATGAATACCCTCTCACCTGCTCGTTATGCCCACATAAAGCCGGGTGCAGGTACATCCGGGAGTAGGTTTCCTGTTAAATGAATGGTAAAGAAAGGCATAAAACCGGTGTAAAAAGTATAAAGAATACGAACACCCTGTGCAAAAATAACACAATAAAAAATATCATAAAGCAAAAGCGCCATTCTTCCCTTTACTGTTCAGAATGGAGCTTTTATCTTTTGAGGTATTTGAAGGTAAACCCATGCTACCTTAATAAATCTTTATCGCCTTAACGATGCAAGGTTTAGCTACTTAGATGTTTTTCTGTTACCACCTGCACTAGATGAACACAAATTTCGGAGGCCTTTTCCATGTCCTGCACACTCACATATTCCTGCTTGGAGTGAATACCCATTTCACCGGTAAAGATATTGGGACAAGGCAGCCCCATAAAAGATAACCGGGATCCATCGGTCCCTCCTCTAATGCTGATGCTTTTAGGCTCTATACCACTGCGCCGGTAGGCTTCTTCAGCATAGGCCATTACTTCCGGATGCCGGTCCAGTATCTCTTTCATATTACGGTATTGTTCCTTCACTTCAAAATCGTACCGGGCCCCGGGATAAGCGGCTACTGCTTCTTTCAGCATTTGCTCCAGTTTTTGCTCATATTCTGCCAGTTTGCTGGTATCATGATCGCGAACTATAAAATTGACCCAGGCCTTTTCTGCACCTCCTTCAATATACACGGGGTGCACAAATCCCTCTTTAGCTTGTGTGGTTTCGGGGCTCCAGTTGTCGGCAGGAAAGCGGCTCAGGAAAGCAGCGGCAATTTTAACGGCATTGACCATTTTGTTTTTAGCGTAACCGGGGTGTGCGCTGATGCCATGTATCGTTGCTTTTACCCCGTCGGCCGAGAAGCTTTCCCCTTCCAGATAACCTCTCCGGCCACCATCCAGCGTATAGCCGAAGTCGGCACCAAGTTTAGTCATATCCACGGCATCTACCCCCCTGCCAATTTCCTCATCAGGCGTAAACAGTATCTTGATGCGGCCATGCCGTATTTCGGGGTGTGCCATCAGGTAACGGGCCATATCCATAATAACCGCCACGCCGGCTTTGTCATCTGCACCAAGCAGCGTCAGCCCGGAAGCCGTAATAATATCGTCCCCGATACGTTCCTGCAGATAAGGATGATTTTTTACCGATATAACCACGTTAGGATCGTCGGGCAATATAATATCATTACCATCATACTTCGGGTGCAGGATCGGTTTAACATTAGTACCGCTGCAATCGGAAGAAGTATCGACATGGGCACAAAAGCAAATTACCGGTATATTTCCCTGCTCAACAGTAGCCGGTATCGTAGCATATACATATCCGTTCTCATCCAGCTCTGCATCCGCAATGCCCATACCCTTTAGCTCTTCTACTAAGATCCGGCTCAGATCTTTCTGTTTTTCTGTAGAGGGTTGGGTTGTGGAAAAAGGATCGCTTTGGGTATCAATTTGTACATACCGCATAAAACGCTCGGCTATTGTTCCGGAATCACTCATTATTATATTGCTTTCGGTTAAAAGCTGCAAAGGTACTGGATTCATTATTTTATTTTTAAGATAATAGCACGGATAATAGTTACAGGGGCGAGGCCGGGGCCGCATATTCCGCTATAGGTTGCTGCCGCGCTGCCGAAAATTCCTGCCATATTTCCTCTACTACTGACGCCGCGGGCGTAATATTATCAATCTGGGCGCTTACCTGGCCAATCTCCAGCTCTCCTTGTTCCAGGTTACCTTCAAACATACCCATTTTAGCTCTTGCCCTGCCCAGCAAGCCCTGTAATTCCTCCGTAGAGGCGCCCCGCGCTTCCGCTTCCTGCACCGTACGCGAAAAAGCATTTTTCAACAATCTTACGGGCGTTAACTTTTTGAGCGACAATAAGGTATCACCTTCCCCCGCAGCTACAACCGCATCCTTAAAATGCGGGTGGCTCGAGGCCTCGGGCGTACACACAAAGCGACTACCAATCTGTACGGCTTCCGCGCCCAGCACCATGGCGGCCAGCATGGCCCTACCGCTTCCTATGCCCCCGGCAGCGATCAAAGGAATGTCTATGGCTTTCCTGACCTGGGGAATAAGGCAAAGCGTTGTGGTTTCCTCCCGCCCGTTATGTCCCCCGGCTTCAAAACCTTCGGCCACAACAGCGTCCACGCCTGCATCCTGGCTTTTTAAGGCGAATTTCGCACTCGATACAACATGCACAACGGTAATACCCTCCTTCTTTAACGTTGCCGTCCAGGTTTTCGGATTCCCGGCAGAAGTGAACACAATCGGCACTTTCTCGTTGATAATGTGCGCTATATGTTTCTCAATGTCGGGATACAATAAGGGAAGGTTCACGCCGAAAGGCCGGTTTGTTGCCGCCTTGCATTTTTGTATATGCTCCAGTAGAACTTCAGGATACATGCTCCCGGCGCCGATCAGACCCAGTGCCCCGGCATTACTTACAGCAGAAGCCAGGCGCCAGCCCGAGGCCCAGATCATCCCGGCCTGTATGATCGGATAATCAATACCCAATAAGCGGGTAACCCTGTTGGAAAAATGATATTGAGCGTCTGATGACATATGAAATTATTTAAAAGCGGAGCTCAGCTCCTATTGCAGGAAAAAATTAGCCCAGGTCTATATCCGTATTGTCTCCGATATTTAAGCTTTGACTCATGCCATGCACATAGGCGTCGCTACCAATAATCGAGGACTTCAGCACCACTTCATCTAATTCGGCAAAAGAGCCGATGATACTGTTACGGATAATAGAAGAACGGATCACCGTGTTTTCTCCTATAGAAACCGAAGGGCCGATAATAGAATGGGTGATGGTACAACCCGGGGCAATATTTACCGGCGGTATGATAACGGTATCGGGAAATTGCGGCACCGAATAGCCCGACTGCTCGCTCATAGTCTTGAGCAAGGTGGCATTGGTTTCCAGCAGTGTCTCCTTCTTGCCGCAATCGAACCAATTATTTACCTTAAAAGCTTTGAATGGAATACCCTGCTCGATCATGGTCTGTAGGGCATGAGTAAGATGGTATTCTCCATCTGCGTCCGCATGATCATGCAGATAGCTATCGAGCGACTGGAACAGTTCATTGGTTTCCTTGATCTTATATACACCCACCATAGCCATATTAGACTTTGGTATCTGGGGTTTCTCCACTACTTTCAACACATTATAATCGTCATCGATCTCTGCCACACCGAAACTACGGGGATCGTCCACCCGGCGTATGCCTATCTGGGATTCACTGCTGTTCAATACCGCTTTCACATCAAAATCGCAGATGGTATCGCCGAAAACGATCAATACCTCGTCATTCTTTACCGCTTCCTTGGTCAGCCATATGGCATGCCCTGTTCCCCGCCGGTCGTTCTGCGTTACAAAGGTGCAACGCATGCCCGGGTAGGTTTTCATAACATAGTCCTGGATTTTATCACCCAGGTAACCTATTATAAAAATATATTCTTCAATTCCTTTATCTATCAGGGCGTCGACTATAACGCTCAGGATGGTTTTGCCCGCCATAGGCATCAGCGCCTTAGGCTGCGTATACGTATGTGGTCTTAATTTCGTGCCGGCCCCGGCAACGGGTATGATTGCTTTCATATTCGGAGCCGTGAAATTACAATTTTATCCTTAGTACTAAAATTCCGGCCAGGGGAATTACAAAAGGATAACGGGAAGGCAGCGGGTAGGTTTCCGATAAAGCATACTCGCGTCATGTCAAGCGTACCGTTTCAATGTATTATTTCATAATAAATAGCTAACCAACCTATTGTTACTTTTTGGTTTTGCCTTTTCACCTTTGACTAATGCTAACTTACTCAATAAGCCCCAGGGTCATTGCCTTCCGTACCAGCCCGGCCATATTTTTAACATCCATTTTCTGGAACAAGCGCTTCCTGTGGTTCTCGACCGTATTCAGGCTGATAAACAACTGGTCGGCTATTTCCTTACTGGAATAAGCCTTACATACCAACTGCAGGATCTCCTTTTCCCTGCGGGTAAGCAGTAACGATTGCGTCGGCATTTCGGTTTTCAACTGCAATGTATCCCGCAAGATCTGCTCCTTAAGGTCGGCAGCCACAAAAGATACGCCCTTGTACACCGTCTGTATCGCCTCGGCAAGCGTAGTAGCGGCAGTATTTTTGAGTAAATAGCCCAGGCAACCCATACGGAGCAGGTTACGCACCCTATTCGTATTGTCTATACTCGTAATAGCCAGGATACGCACACTGGGGTGGCGTTGGCAAAGAATAGTTACCAAGTCTTCGCCTACATAGTCGGTAAGGTGTATATCCAGTAATAGCACATCCGGTTGTATTTTTTCCAGTCCGGCCAATAGCGCATTACCCGAATTATAGCTTCCTACAATATGTACAAAGGAATAACCATTCAGCATATGGTGCAAGCCATCCAGTACCATTTGGTGATCGTCTACCAGGGCTACCTGGATCTGTTGTTCTTTCATGCTACAATCTCTTTTAAGGGCAAATTCATATAAATCGTGGTACCAATACCTTCCCTGCTATCAATCTCTAAAGTGCCCCTGATTAATTCTACTCTTTGTTTCAGGTTATGGAGCCCGATCCCGCTGCCGGAAGCGTTTTCTGTTTCCCAACCTTTACCGTTATCTTCCACACTCACAAACAGATGCGACTCTTCTAAGCCCAGCTCCACCACAATTTCTGTCGCATCGGCATGCTTAAGGGCATTGTGAATTAATTCCTGCACAATACGGTAAATAGACAGGGCTTTATCCGGTGCCAGGGGCGGCAATACGCCAAAAGACTGGAAATGTATAGCCAAAAGGCCAGGCCTGGATATTTTATTACAATATTCCTGTAACACGGG
>JBEBWN010000024.1:0-19601 GCA_040392235.1 Taibaiella helva
ATCTGACTGTTAATCAGAGGGTCGCTGGTTCAAGTCCAGCAGGGAGAGCAAAAAAATAGAAAGGTTTCAGTTAAAGCTGGAGCCTTTTTCGTTTTAAGGCCTCTGGTAGCACATTACAGAGATTGCGGTCATTCTTCTACATCGTGTTCCTTCATTCGCAGTATATCTAAATCGCAAGATTAGAGGTGCTTTTTCAAGTGTCCTTGTATAAAATTTCCAGGTGTCTTTTTTGAGCTTTTAAGTTACTGTAAATCAACCAAAAATGAACATTACAGATAATTTGAAAATCCTATTTTTACTTATTAAATCCAGAATTAATGCAGATGGTAATGCTCCCTTATATTGTAAGATCACTCAAAACAATCAACAAAAAAGATTTGCTCTAGGGTATTTTCTTCCCATCAAACTTTGGTCACAATCGAAGCAAATAGTAACTGGCAAATCAACTCTAGCGCAAAATGCAAACGCAAAGATTCAGGAACTAACTAACAAAATCCAATCTATAGAAGCTCAGTTTATAAAAGGCCAGGAAGAATATTCTATTGATGACATATTAAACAAGCTACTCAATAGGAATACAACACCTTTCAGGACTTTGATGCAGGCATACGAATATAAGCATATGCATATGCAGATGCAGGAATTGAAAGACAAAGAGTATAAGTCTTCGACATTAGAAAAGAGTATCCAGATGCAAAAAGTAGTAAGTGATTTCATGAATGAGGCCTTAGGCGCTAATGATATACTATTATCCCAAGTAGACACTCAATTTCAAAATGAGTTTGAGTTTTATCTTAGGGCAAAAGTAACATCGCCGTTGCCTCTTGCAATAGGATCATTCAGTTTCCAATATAGTGCTTATTAAAACACTGTATTGGAAACTTACTTTTTCCCTTCTCTTCTGCCTTAACACAAACCTCGCTTTGAACTTTTTGTACAGGAAATCCGGTTTACATGCCATGGCCGCCAAAATCCATACCATGTGGCGGGCCGCCCCTGTTGCTGCTTCCGTGGAAAGGCGGCATCCCCCGTTCTTTACTTCCTTCTGCGTCTTTCATAGTTGCTCCACCTTTGAAAAAGCGCAGGTTATAGGTGAACGTCAACATAAAATACTGGCGGAGCACATTCGTCATAGCATACTGCGTGTAGGTTTCCGTAATATTAGTCGTTATATTATTATTTTGCTTCAGCAGGTCGTAAACGGTCAACTTCACTTCACCCTGTTGATTACGGAAAACCTTTTTCGCCACGCTCAGATTCCATAAAAGGAAGTTTTGATTATAACCGGCAGATAATCCGTAGAAATATTGGTGATTCAATTCTGTATTAAATACAATGCCCTTCCAAAAAATATAATTCAGCGCCAGCCGGCTGCTTTGGTTTAAGAAACGGCTGTCAGAACTTTTATTCAAGGTATTCTGCACAATGTTATAATTAGAATTGGAAGAAAGCGTGAAATCCAGTTTCTCGCTGATATTGCTGCTCAACACCAGGCCCAAACCCAAGGTGGTATTATTAGCATAGTTCATTTGCTGGTTAATCAGGCCCGGCGTACGTACATATCCGGCGCTGGCGTTGATATTCAGGTTAGACTTTAAGGCTGACACGGGCAAACCATAGGTGGTAAAGGCCCGTACATTATAATAGCCATCCAGGTTTTCAGGCCTGCTAAACTGCTCGCCTTCTTTTAATACAATGTCCTTATTAATACGTACGGTCGAATCCGCAATAATCGTGCTGTTGCCTATATAATCTTGCGTAAGCGAGCCGGAAAGCATGGCAAAAAATGTGCTGCCCACGTCTGTATTTGCGGTGCTGAACCTCAGGAATAACCTATGATCGTACGACTGAATCAGGTCGGGGTTTCCCGAAGATTGTTGCAATGGATTAGAGTTGTTAATCACATCCTGCAATTGATCTACGGAAGGTGCATTGGTCGATGTCCGGTAGAAAATTCGAAGATTGGTCTTTTTAGAAAAATTATACTGAAAACGGGCATTGGGCAATATATTATTAAAAGATCTTGTTATGGTGTTCTGAAAAGGAAGGGCTCTGACGTTGTTCAGGTTTGCATTTTGAAAATCGACACCAATATTAAAATTAAAATTAGTATCTGTATAACGATAGGCAAACCCTCCCTTATGAGTAAGATAGTCTGTGCTAAAGCGATTACTCAGTAAACTATCCAGGTCACTATAGGCCGATGTAATATCCGAAAAGTTATATGTTCTTTTATCAGAAGAGCTCTCCTGGTAGTTCAATCCATATTGCAACTGCAAATAGCTTTTTGTTGTCAGAGGCTCTGTATAACTCAGGTTAGAATTAATATTCCATCCTTTCTTATTTACATCGGCATATTGATTCAGGGTATAGGTGGAATCGACCGTAGCGACAGGTGCATATAATTCTGTATTACCATCATTTTGATTTATACCGCCATTTGCCCACAAAGAGAGCGTCCGGCCTTTCTTTTTAAATTTATGCCGGTACATTAACATGCTGTTGAAGTTATAGCCGCCCAGGTTACTGCTATAAGTATTGTCACTTCTGTTCAGCTGCTCCGTTTCATTACGCAATGTTTGCGATAGTTGCGAGGACCTGCTGTCATTATTCTGAAAAGACAAAGAAGGGATAAATAAAAGGGAGTTGGAAGAGTCAATGTTGTAATTGAATCTCATATTAAACCGGTGATTGTAATTATTGCTTGTCGCCTTACTCGTATCAAATGCAGACTGGTCGGCCAGCGAGGGTACTACATAATTCTTACGTATCGTCTGCTCAGTAACATTATTCGTATTATTAAAGAAATAACTTGCTGTTACGTCAATCTTCTTGCCCCATTTATCAGAATAGTTCAATCCAACGGCATTTGTTTTTGAAATACCATCCTGGGTTGAAGTGGCAAAAGGCCCGTTATTACCACCGCCGCCTCTTCGTCCGCCGCCGCCAAAATTCCGTCCACCGCTCCCGCCGGAAATTCCCAGAAGATCCTGTGGTGAGAAATTCTGGTTATTGATATTATTACTTTGGCCTATTAAACTTACCCGCCGGTTACCTTCAAAATAGTTGAGACTTCCGCCAGTGTTATATTTAAAATCGTAATTTCCCTCCTTATTCTGGGTACCGTCCGTACCCCCACCAGCATACAACCGCCCGAAAACACCTCTGCGGCGATCAGCCTTCGTAACAATATTGATTGTTTTGGAAGTATTACCATCGTCAAACCCGGTAAACTGACTTTGTTCGCTACGCTCATCATAAACCTGTATCTTATCAATTACTTCGGCTGGCAAATTACGCAAGGACGAGGTTGGATCATCACCGAAAAAAGGCTTGCCATCAACCAATACCTTAGTCACCTGTTCACCCTGCGCCTGAGGTTTGCCACTGCTCAGGTCCATTCCGGGCATTTTCCGGATCAGGTCTTCTGCGGTGGCATCAGGATTAACTTTATACGAGCCGGCATTAAATTGGGTCGTGTCATCCTTCTGCTGCACCGGTGGCGCTTTATCTACTATTTTTACTTCGTTGAGCGTTTTGGTTTTAGCGATACCCATTTTAATAATGCCCAGGTTCAGAGCAGCATCGCCCAATATAAGGCTCCTGCTGTAATCGTCAAACCCCAGATAGGTTACCCGTAACCTGTAGCTTCCCGGTATAATATTGCTCAGGGCGAAATGCCCCTCCATATCGGCAGACGTACCCGTTACAAAAGAATCGCGTTCGTTCAGCAAGGATACAGTAGCGCCGATAAGGCCTTCATTTACGTTATCCTTAACAATTCCGGATATAGTATAGCCTTGTTGTCCCTGGCTGGAAGACAGGAATGAGAAAAACACAACAATTGAAAGTAAAAAATGATGCGACCGCATAGATAGTAAAATAAAGGTCTTTGGACTGACGGCTGCAAAAGTAGTTTAAGGCTTTAAATAAATAAATTATCATTTTGGTGCTACGAATCTGCGTAACTTTGCCCTCTTTCTAAGTACAGATAACAGTACGGCATCTCGGGGTACCCGTTACTGGCAAGAGGAATAGATTACAGGTCCTAAACAGGCAAAAGTCGGATATGTTGAGAGAAGAAGCCGGGAAAACGATAAAACTTGCCTTTCCCATCATTTTGGGCGAAATAGCACAAATGGCATTGCATATTATTGATACAGCAATGGTGGGTGCTGTCGGCTATAAACAGCTGGCGGCCGCTGCATTAGTAATGAGTGTTATGAATATTCCATTCGTTATCGGCATTGGCATTACGATAGCAGTATCCCAGATGGTATCTATGGCACATGGCAAAAAAGACGCCCAGCTTGTTTCTCATTATTTCTATAATGGATTTTGGCTTTGTGTTATAGCAGCTCTCATTATATCAACAAGCCTGGAATTGGGCAAGAATATTCTATTTCATTTGGGTCAGGATCCAGAAGTAGCTACCCTTGCCGTTCCCTTTATGCAACTCATGGGATGGTCTGTCATTCCTATGATCTTGTTCATGGCGTTGAAGCAATTTACCGATGGATTAGAGTTTACCCGCACGGCAATGATTCTTTCGCTAATAGCCCTTCCCGTCAATGTGTTCCTCAACTGGCTGCTCATATTTGGCAATTGGGGTTTTCCACGGCTGGAGCTAGCAGGAGCCGGATGGGGTACCCTTATCACCCGGACCCTTATTTTCCTGGCTATGACAATCGTCATTCTCACCCACAAAACATTCTGGAGATATATTGCGGTACGTACTAATCAATGGAAGTTAAAAACCAGAACAATCAGAGAGCTATTACATATCGGTATACCCAGTAGTATGCAAATAGGTATGGAAGCAGGCGCCTTCGCTATATCCGGTATCATTATAGGCACAATAGGCCCTGTAGAACAGGCCGCGCACCAGATTGCCTTAAGCTGTGCTTCATTTACATTTATGGTGTCTATGGGACTGGCGCAAGGCGGATCTATTCGTACCAGTAACGCATTTGGACAGCAAAATTGGCCAAAGATAGCCGCCATAGGAAAGAGTACTCTTATTCTTGCGCTGAGCTACGGGATACTATGCGCCATTGGATTTGTCCTGTTAAAAGATGTTCTTCCGCTTGCATTTAACAAAAATACAAACGTAGTCGGTATGGCGAGCCTGCTGCTTCTGTTTGCTGCTATTTTTCAGATATCAGACAGTACACAGGCCATCGGCGCCGGGCTGTTACGAGGCATTAAAGATGTCCGAATCCCTACCTTGCTGGTAGCTATCGCATATTGGATAGTAGGCATTCCTGTAGGCTGCGTCCTCGCCTTTAACATGAAACTGGGTGCCTCGGGCATATGGTTAGGCTTCATTATTGGCTTAACCCTTTCCTCTATTTTCTTATCCTCCAGGTTTTTAAAAATGGTCAAAAAGCAAAAGAATCTGCTGTAATTGTGCCCTGTATAAAGGAGCCTTATAGTGGATTGACTACAAATTAACATCCGATAAAAAAATAATACCTACTTTCGCCTCGATAGGATGAGAAAGTTTTTTGCCATACCTCTTTTGATATTGTACCTGACTGCTGTTTCCGGCATGATGGTGCAATTACATTTTTGTGGTGATAAGTTAGCATCCTGGAATTTGAATGCCCCGAAAAACAGTTGCTGTTGCGAAACGCCTGCAGACGAGCCGGTAGCTACCCTTAAAGAGAAAAGTAATTCTTGCTGTGTCGATCAGGTCATTACATTAAAAATTGACCAGGAACAAGACAGGGCAACAGGTATCTTTTTAAGTTTCAGTAATTATTGGGCCGTAGTTAGTCTGCGATACGGGTTCCTACCTAATTATACTTTTTACACAGACAAAAGAACAGAAAACGTTTATTATGCCCAGGCCCCTCCTGGGTTGTGGCAAAACATTCCTTTATACAAACTGCATTCGCGTTTCACTTATTACGGTTAAGTACAGATGGCGGTCGCTACAGCGATCCGTCATATTCTATTTTGCACCTGTATTTAACAATTCATCGTAATAAAAGCATTTTATATGAAACGTATCTTAAGCTTTATCGCGGCAGCGCTTTTACTCACATCAAGCGTTTTAGCCCAGGATAAAAAAGACATTCTTACCGAAAAAATAATAGTAAAGGGTACCTGCAACCAGTGCAAAAAACGCATCGAAGACGCTGCTTATGCCAATGGCGTGAAACGTGCGGAATGGGATAAAAAAACAAAAGAGCTGACCGTAACCTATAGGCCGGCCAAAACATCCTTGCAGGAAATTGAACAGCGTATTGCAGTTGCCGGACATGATGCAGGCTCTGTTAAAGCTAGCGATAGTGCTTATAACCAATTACCAGAATGCTGCGCCTACAAACACGATCATGCATCTGATCATTAATGTCCATGTCTATGCAGAGAAAATCATTGTATAACGGCATATTCAAATTCGTTGGCATAGCTGTGTTGCTGAACCTGAGTTTATTAACTGATAACGCATCGGCGCAGGATGTACAGTTTAAAACCATTTCAGGTATCGTACTCGACAACAAAAAGAAGGAAGCCCTGATCGGCGCTACCATAAGGTCTTATGAAACGACCCACAGTACGCAGTCTGATATGGATGGGCAGTTTGCTTTAACGCTGCCGGATAGTATCTCCAGCATCCTGGTCAGCTATGTGGGATATCATTCGGACACCTTACATATAGCTTCGGCATCAGGTCCGGTCGTGGTTAAACTACAGGAAAGTCTTTCCCTTCAGGAAGTCACTATCGAAAGCCGAAAAAAAAGTACTGAAATTAATACCATCGGTACCCTGAAAGTAGAGAATATAGGCTCAAAGGAACTGATGAAAGCGGCTTGCTGCAACCTTAGCGAAAGCTTCGAAACAACGCCCTCCGTGGATGTCGGCTTTACAGACGCGATAAGCGGGTATAAACAAATACAAATGCTCGGGTTAACAGGAACTTATACATCCTTTACACGCGAGAACATACCCGACATACGTGGGTTAGCCGCTATTACCGGCCTGACATTTACCCCAGGCACCTGGGTAGAGAGTATGCAACTCAGCAAAGGCGCGGGCAGCGTAGTGAACGGATATGAAGGAACAGCCGGCCAGATTAATATTGAATGGCGTAAGCCCTTTGAAGAAAAGGAACCACGATTATATCTGAATGGCTACCAAAGTACACAGGGACGCACCGAAGCCAATGCGATACTAAATCATAAGTTCAATGACGGGTTAAGTACAAACCTACTGTTGCATGGCCGGGCCGACTGGGTTAAGGTAGACATGAACCACGATGGCTTCCTGGATCAGCCCCTGGGACAAACATTTGTTGGCGCCAACAGGTGGTTTTATTTCGACCCATCCGGCTTTGAGATACAAGGTGGCATCAAAGGCGTTTATCTCGACAATATGGGCGGTCAAAAAGACTATGAAAAAGGCACGCCACAGGTTACCAGTAACCCCTGGGGTTACCAGCAAAATATAAAGCGTATCGAAGGTTGGGCCAAATTGGGTAAAGTTTTCAGAGAAAAACCATGGAAAAGCATGGGACTACAGCTCTCCAGCCTGTACCACAACCAGAATAGCCAATATGGCGCACGTTCCTATGAGGCCGATCAAAAGAGTCTTTATGCCAATTATATCTTCCAGACAATGATCGGCAACACCAATAACGTTATAAAAGGAGGCGCTAGTTTCCAGGCCGATCATTTCCAGGAACGCTTTGCGGGAAAGTTCTTCCAACGCAATGAATTTGTTCCGGGGACCTTCGTGGAGTATAGCTATAGCTATCTTAGCAAATTCAATATAGTAGCTGGGTTAAGGGCAGACTACCACAATCTATTCGGCCTTTTTGTTACCCCGCGGCTACACCTGAGATATGCCCCGGCAGAGCAAACCGTATTCCGCGGTTCTATCGGAAGAGCACAACGGACCGCGAACATTTTTGCCGAAAACCTGGGTTACCTGGCCAGTGGTAGACAATATGTGCTGAGCTCCGGGGAAAGTAACAGGCCTTATGGCCTCAACCCGGAGATCGCCTGGAATATGGGGCTGAACTTCACTCAGAAATTCCAGCTCAATTACCGCGACGGGGCATTCAGCGCTGACTACTATTACACTGACTTTACAGACCAGGTAATAGTAGACGTTGAACAACCAGGGAAAGTCATGTTCTATAACCTGGATGGCAAATCTTACGCACACAGCTTCCAAGCACAATTAGACTATGAACCTATTCGCAAATTTGATGTCCGGGTCGCTTACCGTTATTACGATGTCAAAAGTACGTATGAGGGCATCTTAAAAGAAAAACCGCTCATTAATGCCCACCGGGCCTTTATTAACCTGGGCTATGCTACACAGAATAACTGGAAATTGGATTATACTATACAATGGATTGGTTCTAAGAGAATACCGTTGCGTTGGGCTGATGACATGAGCACCTTACCGGGCAGCTATTCACCCTCTTTTGTGCAGATGAATGCCCAAATCAGCAAAAGCTGGAAAAATGACGATGTAGAGATCTATCTAGGGGCCGAGAACCTTACAAACTATATGCAACCCCAACTGATTATGGGAGCCCAGACACCTTTTGAGCGCAACTTTGACGGCTCACTGGTATGGGGCCCCGGTATGGGCAGAAATATCTACTTAGGCTTCCGGTATAAACTTCACTAAAACGCCTTGCCATTCAAAAGAGGCTGCCTGTTTTTTTCGGTCAGCCTCTTTTTGCATTGAATAGAGGCGTTAAATTAAATGGCAAAATCCAAAAGTAAACGCTTGGTTTGCCTTTCTACCTTGATAACCACTACCCGTAAACTCATTTTCAACAGCAATGTTATCTCGCTTACATCTAGCAAAACATCTCTCGCTTCCTGCCAATGTCCAGTGAAGCCGCGCGTAGTATAAAGAAAGCAAACGCATAATTGAGACATTCCACCGAATCGGCGACCCACACCTTTGCCAAAAACACGAACAAAACGTCCTAACCTTGTTCAGATGATGGCTCCACTTTAGTAGCAATACGTATGGATGACGCGCTATTCCCCGAGGCCAAAAGTATACGAAACAACCAGAACAAGCATCTTTCTATTACCGTTCATCTAACATACTTAAACACTTGTTAGAATTTTCTCACCGCGAAGACAAATGTACACTCCAGCAGTTTTTCGGTTTTGCCGGCTTCCCTTTGTCTGCAAAACTTCACATCAAAATTTCGGTAATTATACCGAAAAAAAGCCAAAGGACGACCGGTATTTTTGTTTAGAACAAGCGACATACGCATTTTAAATTTCAAAAAACAGATGATGAAAAGCACCATTCTCTTTATCTTATGTTTCCTGCTCCTGGGATACCATAACCTGAAAGCACAATTTTACAATCAACGCCCGGAATTCCTTAAAACCAACAGCACATGGGCTTTCGGCTTTCGCTCCGGCGTAGATTTTACCGACAAAAATGGTGTTCAGGCGATCAGGACCAGTACCTATTTGGCAGAAGGAGCCGGCTCAGTATCCTCCCCTCTAACAGGCGACCTGGAATTCTATGTCGGCACACAAACCTGCTACAATCGTCATGGCGACACCATGCCTAATGGCAGGGGCTTATTGCCCAATAACAGCTCCACTTCGCAAGGCGTACTCATCGTTCCCTTGGTCGACAGCCCAGGAAAGTACTATGTATTCACACTGAACTATATATCCAACTACGACAAACCCTCCCTCCTCACCTATTCCGTTGTCGATATGGCATTAGATAACGGCCGCGGTGATATAGAAGCCAGTCGGAAAAATATTCCGCTGGATACCGTCAGCAAATTAAGTGAAGCCATGATTGCTGTTCCCGGCAATAATTGCGACATCTGGGTCATTGTGCATACCACACTCTACCCTACCGTGGCCGGCGATACTACGGGTTCCGGCTTTAAAGCTTTTCATATTACCCGCAACGGGATAGATGTAAATACCGTTTACTCGGCTACAGCCGAACGGCCTGCAGTGGCTCCTGATAATTACGGATTCCGGCAGGGATGCATGGCTATATCGCCCAACCGTGAAAGGATTGCCATTGCCAGTTATGGCTCCCGTCAAACAAATCTGGGCGTATTGCTGGGTAAATTCAATCCTGAAACGGGCATAGTATCTGACGGTATCTGGATAGACGATAGAAGCTCCTACGGGGTATGCTTTTCGCCCGACAACACCAAGCTCTATACCACTACGCCTACATACGGCTCGAAAACTATAAACCAGTACACTATAAGTAATTACGATTCGGCGGCTATCGCAGGCTCCTTATACGAAATAGCTTCGCCACATCGGTACTTTACGCTTAAACTGTATAATGATACCATATATGCGGCCATTACCAATACAACTGTATTAGACAGGATCAATAATCCGAACAACCAGGGGGCTGCATGTGGCCATGATTCAGCAGCCATACAATTGATAGGTGATACTAAATGCCAGTCCGGCTTACCCAACGATGTTGTTTTTGCATTCCCACCCGATACTGCACGCTCCTTGCTCCTTGATACCCTAGTCTGCACCAATAACGGCAATTACCGGGTATCTCTAAATGCCGCTGAAGGCTATAGTGATTACGAGTGGAACGACGGTGTAACAGGCAGTAACCGAAACATAACCGAAGCGGGAACCTATTGGGTTATTGGCAAGGACAAATGCCACTCCCGGCTTGATACCTTTATCATAAGGGGTTCCAATGTCTCAGCCATCATCAGTGTAGACAGCTTTACCCTGAGCACAACCGAAGCCTATGCCCGCTACCAGTGGTTCCTGAACGGGCAACCCATAGAGGCAGCCACTGAACGCTCCTATATTGTTACAGAAAATGGCAATTATACCGTTTGGGTAAACGATGGTACCTGTTCAGACACTTCTGCTGTTTATAAAGTAACCAATGTGCCCCCGAAAACTTCAATAACATCGCCGGAATTGGCTGCACAGATCACCGTTTACCCCAATCCCATGGTCGGCGATATTATTTACATAAAATCACCGGCCCCGCTTCCCCTTCGCTGCAAGGTGACCAGTATAGAGGGTAAAGTAATTAGAGAACAAAAACTGCCGTCATCATCTCTTTCCCTCCGCGGTTGTCCACCAGGGGTATATTTCCTGGAGATAATGAGCAACGAGGGTAATATAGTCAAAGCAGAACGCATTGTAAAAGTTGCCCCTTAAAACGGCCTGATAGCTAATAAACAAACAATATATTATATTATTCTTACAAGTTCGACAAACATGGAGCGGCCGGGCTAAAAACAAAGTAAGCTGTTTTCGGAATGCTACTTATAAGGACAATACTTATAGCCGGGCTTGGACATTTAACCCGACGGGGCAACAAATCCATATGAATTAGCGGGCTTTTTAAACCGGGGAATGCCGGGGAGGCACTTTTTTATCCGCTTTTCACCCAAAGCTCCGTTTGAACCGTTATTTCTTTTGAAGAGCCCCTCCCTAGTGGAGGAGTAATTAATAGAAAGCCCGCTACTGATTTAGTAGCGGGCTTTCTATTAATTACTTTTTGTAGGTTATGCTATTTTTTCTACTTGAGAGTAGTTCAGCTCTACCGGTGTTGCGCGGCCGAATATCTTTACTACTATTTTCAGCTTTTTCTTATCCTCGTTTACTTCTTCGATGGTACCATTGAAATCATTAAATGGTCCGTCAATGATCTTGATGGTCTCACCTACAATATAAGGTTCTGCGTAGCCAATTCCCTGCTCCGATACTTCATCAAGCTTACCAAACATTTTGTTGACTTCGGTCTTACGTAAAGCAATCGGATTTTCTTTACCGAGGAAATGTATAACACTGGTAACCCCGGTTATACCCTGTATCATGGTGTCATTCAACTTACCATCCAGGGCTTCCAACATTATATAACCGGGAAATAAAGTTTTCTCGCGTAGTACTTTTTTACCATTTACTACTTTAAAAACCTTTTCAACCGGGCAAAGTACCTGGAGTATTACATTACCCCAACCATTAATCTTAACTTCTTTATCCAGATGCTCCTTTACCTTTCTTTCCTTACCGCTCACAATACGAAGCACGTACCACTTGGTTTCTTGCTCTGTAGCCTGTTGCGTACTTATTTCACTCATTGTTTAAAAGTTTCTTTAGCCTATCGAGAAAGCTGGTTATTGTCTACTTGCCGGTCATGCCATATACCAGCTTCATTACCGCTTCAGAAGCTGCATCCATACCAAAGATCAATGCAGTGATGATAGCCAGTGAAACCAGAACGATAAGCGTTGTTTGCTGCAATTCATTCCAAGAAGGCCAGCTCACTTTGTGTACCAGCTCATCATAAGACTCCTGAATATATGTTCTGAATTTGCTCATAGTATTAAATATTAAAATACCAAAAAAATATAAACAAACCTTTCCCGCTTTATAAAGAAAGAAAGGCTCGGCACTTTTAAATATTTGCACGGGTACTAGGATTCGAACCCAGATCAAAGGTTTTGGAGACCCGTATGCTACCATTGCACCATACCCGTATACTTTCTTCTAAAAGAACTAAAATTAAAAAGCCAAAAGAAAAACTTTTGACTTTCTCCAAAGGGATGGCAAAGATAACAAACCCTTTCAAGGAATAAAAATTTTTTTTGCAGATTTTTGCGCAAACATGCCTCCACCAGCCTCCCAATACTCCTTATCCATTCATCCTGCTGATAAAAGCCTTTCCTCCGGGCCTAGCCTGAAACGATCAAAATTGTAGGCCACGGGCCGCCATTTTTACAATTTACCTTTGTGGAATGAACCGTGTTTCCTAATTTAGCTGCCCGGTTGGCAAAGTGTAAATTTGCCCTGTTATAATCTAATTTTGAGTTAATCATATTTTTCTTTTCCATGATTGAAATAAAAGTCCCCCCCGTTGGTGAATCCATCAGTGAAGTTACGCTTGTTCAGTGGACCAAAAAAGATGGAGATTGGGTAGACCGCGATGAAGTTATTTGCGAACTGGAGTCTGAAAAGGCCACGTTTGAACTTAATGCAGAGCAGGCCGGCATACTCCATATAGTGGCCCAGGAAGGAGACACTTTAAACATCGGGGATCTTGCCTGCAAGATCGATGAAACTGCTGAGAAACCAGCGGGCGCCGCAGCAGCTCCGGCGCCAACAACCATTGAAGAGAAAAAAGCAGCACCACAACAGCAACCAGAAAGCCCTGCCAGCGCTACAGTAGCGCAACCGGCTCAAGCAGATGTAAAGGCCACCCCTGTGGCTAATGCCATAATGGCCGACAAAAAAGTGCAGCCGGAAACAGTAAAGGGCAGTGGTTCTTACGGAAAAATAAGAAAGGGCGATGTTCTGGCAGCACTAGAGCAACCGGGCAGAACCCCGGGTAAGCCCCTGTTTAGCCGTGAAGATAAACCACAGAAAATGAGCAACCTGCGTAAAACGATCTCCCGCAGGTTAGTAGAGGCAAAAAACACGACGGCAATGCTTACCACCTTTAACGAGGTGGATATGACGCGCATCATGGAGATCCGGAAGATCTATAAGGATAAATTCAAAGAGCAGCACGGCGTTAACCTTGGCTTTATGTCCTTCTTCACCAAAGCCTGCTGTATTGCCCTGCAAGAATGGCCTGCGGTAAATGCCTATATCGACGGCGACTCCATAATATACCACGAGTACTGCGACATTTCTATTGCTGTATCGGCTCCTAAAGGTCTTGTCGTTCCTGTGATACGGAATGCCGAAAGCCTGGGTATGAACGAAATAGAAGCAAAAGTAGTGGAACTGGCCACAAAGGCAAGGGACAACAAGCTGACCATCGAAGAAATGACAGGAGGTACTTTTACCATAACCAATGGTGGTGTTTTCGGATCGCTGATGAGTACTCCGATCATTAATATCCCCCAATCGGCCATATTGGGCATGCATAAAATCCAGGAACGCCCTATGGCTATTAATGGCAAGGTAGAAATCCGGCCTATGATGTACCTGGCGTTGAGCTACGACCACCGCATCATCGATGGCCGCGAATCTGTAGGATTCCTGGTTCGCGTAAAAGAACTGCTGGAAAATCCCGAACTGCTTTTAGTAGGCAAAGACCCGGTGAAAGTTCTATTAGAACTATAAGATATTTAGTCGAATTTATACAAAAGCAAAAGCGGGCTTCACAAGGACCCGCTTTTGTTTTTACCGCGACTTAAATCCTCCCTACAATTATTATTGGATGGATTTTTCCTGATCATCTAACCTCGCATAGTCGATACTTTAATTACCAAGCAGAGTAAACAAAGGCTGCTGCCGTAGAACGGTAGTAAACAACGGGATCAGTTCTCTAAAACCGTAAGAAAGATTAAAGCCGCCCAATTAATCATGTATTTGCCTTTCGCATAGGCAGCCCGGGGCATCCGGCTTAGTAATTACGCTGGGGGGAACGATGCACCGGGCAGGAGAAGGCAATGTACGGATCCCTACCGGCTTGCCGGAATAAGATAAGGATTTCTGTCGGACACTTACTTATACGAATAACAGATAAGGCCGGTTGCGCATCGCGCGGCGGGGTATGCACCCGCGGGGAAGCTGGAAAAATCCCTTCTGACCTTAGATTGCCATCGAGATGTTGCCAGTCCGAAGGAATGCAGTTATACCTTCTGCCCGCGTGGGTTGAGAAAGGATTACGGTTGCCGGCGCCCGATTGTTGCGGTGATGGTTGTGGTGGTACATTGTTCAGAATAACAAGTACAGACGCGAGCAAGAATACCTGGTGTATAAGGCTTTATCGATTAAGTTAACAACATTAGTGGCTTCATTCCCAAACAGGCGAAGAAGATGTGTCTGTTTGCAGAACCCAGGATAAAAAAAGAGGGCAGCCAGTGTCTGGCTTGCCCCCCTCTTACAAAACAGGACTTTCTCGGAGTTCATTAAAAAAACCTCGTACCACTAAATATTCAGAACAATGTAGACTCCCGGGGAATATATCGCTCATTAATTAACCTGCTTTACCAGCTTTTCCACCTTCAGCAACTTTCCCGTTTTATCCCGTATTTGTAATTGATATACTCCGGGCGTAACACGGTTCAATTCCATATGGGTAGCACTTTTCTCCGTCACCAGTATCCGGCCGTCCATACTGCAAAGAGACAGGTCCACTGCAAAGGGAGCTTTTACATTAACCCAATTCTGTGCTGGGTTAGGATACAACTTAATACTGCGTGCTATATGATCCTTCCCGATACCGACATTCGTTACACGGTATACATCCGAAGTGTCCGAACATTGGCCCTGTGTTACAATAACGGTATAATCTCCATTTTCCGTTATAGTATAAGCCGGATTAGTAGCTCCGGGTATCAACTCGCCATCCAGCAACCACTGATAATGTTCATAAGTTTCTGTGGTGCTTAATTCAAAAATATTGACCTTGATCACAACATCCATATCGGTACCGCCAATATAAAAAGTGTCTACCTTAATACGGCAATCAGCATTATAACGCACCCAATATTTACCCCGCGCATCAATGGTCCGGTTAGCCATCCTCGATCCATCATCCCAGGTATAATCCTTACCGGTTATCGTGGCGCGGATCTGCACCGTATCAAAAGCCTTACAAATAACCTGCTCTACCGTATTAAATGCCGTATCGGGATGAATATAACTATATACTACCTGGTTAGGGAAACTATTATAGGCGAAAGTATTGGGTTTCAATGTAATTGCTGAGTCTGTAAATCCAGAAGCCGCTCCTTTTTCGTTAGGTTTACTGATTGTGCCCAGTACATCCGGACGGTAATATTTGCTAAAATATATGGTATCATTATAGAGTCTCATACTAACAGGGTCTTCATCATAGATACTGGGGGTGCGGTAAATGTCCGTCTTCGAAGTAACCACC
The DNA here is from genome assembly GCA_040392235.1 of Taibaiella helva. Lineage (GTDB taxonomy): Bacteria > Bacteroidota > Bacteroidia > Chitinophagales > Chitinophagaceae > Taibaiella > Taibaiella helvus_A. The sequence continues at coordinate 15,856 of JBEBWN010000024.1, forward strand.
CGGGCAGAGTCCCATACACTAACGTCATATTGAGATATGGTGGAGCCATCGCTGGCAAATTCACCGCCATTAACCGGGCCCTGCAAATTGGCATACAACTTTGTATTGTCCGGCGAAAAACAGACACTTGCCGCAGCGCCATAATTCCGCATAAATATCTCATCAGATACTATACCGGTCTTCGGATCGAACTTGTAGCCCAACAATCCGGCAACATGCACTTCCATTACATTGCCCGGGTTAGGATTGCTCAGGTCGACAGGGATAATCTGGTTAAAAATAGGCCCAGCCATGCCATCAGGGTACAAGGCACCCCAATCCCCGTTCCAAACACCCATGGCTATCATTTTCCTGTTGGGCGATACGGCCATCCAGGAATGAAGATAAGCCTGCGGCGCGGGCATTAAAGGATAGCTTACAAAAGCCGGTGTTGTAATACCGGAACGGATGGTAGACACTACCGGCGTTCTACTCAAGCCATCGGCCGTAATATGATAGGCTTTAAAAAAAGGATCCGCTACAACATCCGGGTCCGACGTGCTGTGCACCAGCACCCACATATCGCAGTCCTCTCCTGGTACGGCTATAATACTACCGGTTAAACCCGAATCAAGAATCATTGCTTTGCGGGCAGGCTCTATATCGCCTTTCCCTCCGTCGAGCGACATATCCACAATAGAATAGCTAAGGCGATGGCACATTATCGCAGGGCCAATCCACCCGCCACCGCAGGAAAGCATTTCCAGGCCAAACAGGTAATACTTCCCGGGCGAGTCGATCATCGGTACGGCGCAAACTCCCTGTACCCCTACGGAAGAATACAGTTCTGTCATCAGGCTATCGCCGTGCGGCATCACTTTAAAATCCCTGTTATAACAGCGCTGGCCATCAGAGTAGAACAATAACTGTCCGGTTTCCGGATCGCTCACACTAACTGTTCCCCCACCGTAAAAGTCTGGTACGGCAATAGGCTGAGCTGTACCGCTGTTGAAATCGAGTCCCGCGTTTTCGCCAAAAATCCATACGCGGTTGGCTTTGAGAAAATCAGGCTGCCGGTCGAACTGTTGTGCACCCAAAGCGCCGCACAACAGGAATAAGACAATAAATGTAAAGTAATTTTTCATATTGGTTATTTAAGACGGTTAATTTTCCGATAACTTCCTGCAATCTATCCTTTATAGCAAAGCTACTCTTCCCCCCTTTTCCGGGGTTCGGTATAATTACCGATTTTCTATCTAATACCCCGATTCGCCCTTTTTTATAACTAATTTTATATTCGGGTAAGTATCCTGCATCAAAATGAATATTAAATTAATCATACTGAGTTTATATATAACTGTCTTTCAGACCTTGTCCATCCGGGCCCAACTGAAGGAAGGTGGTTATCTGCAGTATGGCTCTCTTTCTGTCAAAGACACATCTGTCATTTACAAAGAAATACAACGGATCGAACAGATACTTCCGCTATATCCAGACAGTGCCATACAGCTACTGGAAGAAGTATACCGGAACAGTAAAGTAAACCACTATGATTTTGCATCCGGGGCGGCACGATTATACCAGGGCAATGCCTTCCTGAAGAAAAGCGACTATATTAATGCGCTCCGCGCCTACCAACAGGCCTGCTATTATCTTTACAAAACGCCCAGGGGCCGACGTAACGTACCGGCCATTCTGAATAATATCGGCAATGTGTACCAGCAAATGAACAATTATGAAAAAGCCGTGGATTATTTCTATAAGGCTATATTTCTTGCCGATAGCCTGAAACCCTCTATCAATGTCGATTATATCTACCACAACCTGGCCGGCGTACTTATTGAGCTGGATCAGCCCCATACCAAAGTACTATCCTACCTCCATACCGCAGAAAAGTTTGCCCAGAAGAAAAACGACTTCAGTATACTTACCAAAAACAATATAACCAAGGGCTATGCGTACTTCAATGCCCGATTATGGGATTCCAGCCTTATATTCTTTAACAAAGCCTATAAAATGGCTATCCGGCATAATTACCAGGAAGATCAATATGTTGCTTTATTAAACATAGCCTGCGTATACAGCGAGCTCTACCAATATGATACCGCTATACATCATTTTCTTCAAGCTGAACAGATCCAGGCCGAAATTGCGCCATTTTTCCGGAACAGGCTCTACAAATGCCTGGGCGTAGCATATGCCCGTACGGGGCGCTACCGCTATGCCGAACAGTACCTTACTATGGCTCTGCAAGGCAGTCAGGCCAGCAATCAGCTCGGCATCCTTTTATATGTACATAAGGACCTGTCCGACCTGTATTCCGAGATGAAACAGTTCGAAAAAGCGTACTACCACAATACCCTGTATAGCGAGCTCAAGGATAGCGTGGCCAAAAAAGAAATTATCAATCGCGTCAATAGTCTCGAATCGAAATACAGCGTCGCGAAGAAAAACGAAGAAATTGCCCGGAAAGAACTGGAAATCCAGTCACAACACAATCGTATCCGGGATAAGAACATTCTGCTGGGCATAATCATCCTCTGTACAACCGGCCTAATTATATTCCTGGTATTCCGTTATCGTCAAAAGCGGAAACTGCACCGGACGCAAATGGAAGGCATGAAAAAGCAACAGCATATCGAGTTATTGCAGGCACATATCAATGGGGAAGAGCAGGAGCGAAAGCGGATTGCCCGTGAATTACATGACGGGCTGGGTGGATTAAGTTCCGCTTTGTCGCTCAATATACATTTACTAAAAGAAGAACCATTCCCTATTCAGCATTCCAAAGTTTATGCCAATGTAGAACATATCCTAGCCAGCCTGCACTCAGAAATAAAGAAAACAGCGCACAATTTAACACCCGACATACTGATACAACATAGCCTGCAGGAGTCCATACTACTATCCTGCAAACAAATGGCCGATGCTGCCCAGATTGACCTTATTGTACAATCCATCGGTTCTTTCGAAACACTCGATTTTCCCCTGAAGCTCACTATATACCGCATTATCCAGGAACTGGTCAATAATATTGTCAAACACGCCCGGGCCACTAAAGTATTGGTACAGCTGGTGGCGCAACCAAATGCCACCATCATCACGGTCGAAGATAACGGAATCGGGTATAACACTGCAGCACTGCATAAAGGAATGGGACTGGAGAATATAAAATCAAGGGTGTCTTCCCTGGATGGATTATTAAATATCGAATCTGCCCCGGGCGAAGGAACAACGACAACTATAGAATTTTACAATTAAGCAGACAGATGAAAAAGATAAACGTAGCCTTATTAGACGATCATCCTTTGATACTGAGCGGATTAGAAACTCTTATCTCTAAAGAAGAGGACATCCACGTTACCGGCACCTTCCAGTCGGGCGCAGCATTACTGAAAGCCATGGAACAAAAGCTTCCCGATGTTTTATTACTGGATATCCATCTGCCCGAAATGTCGGGAGATGAGATCGCCTTGCTCATCACACGAAACTACCCAGCAGTAAAAATCATTGTCTTATCTAACCTGGATTATCCATACTATATAAAGAACCTAATACAATATGGCATTAAAGGATTTCTCTTAAAATCCTCCGACAAAGGCAATGTGATTCTGGCCATACGGACGGTCTTTGCCGGCGAACAATATATTGACGAAGAGATTGCGGATAAAATAACCGCCTACAGGCGATCCATTAACCAGATGCAGGCCCATCCCCTGCTGCTCACTAAAAGAGAAAAAGAAATCATGCAACTGATCGCCAAAGAC
>JBEBWN010000025.1:0-19474 GCA_040392235.1 Taibaiella helva
TGTACTAGTCAAATGTCAGGTTAAGGTACTTAAATTCTAAACTAAGGTACTTAAATTGAAAAATTAGGTACTTAAATTCTAAACTAAGGTACTTAAAATGAAAAATTAGGTACTTAAATTATAAACTAAGGTACTTAAAATGAAAAATTAGGTACTTAAATTCTAAACTAAGGTACTTAAAATGAAAAATTAAATACTTAAATTATAAACCAAGGTACTTAAAATGAAAAAATAAGTACTTAAGTTCTAAACTAAGGTATTTAAAATGAAAAATTAAGCACTTAAATTATAAACTAAGGTACTTAAAATGAAAAATTAAGTACTTAAAATGACAAATTAAGTACTTAAATTATAGACTAAGGTGCTTAAAACTAAAAATTAAGTACTTAAATTTAAAAATAAGGTACTTAAATTAAAAAATTAAGTACTTAAATTAAAAAATTAAGTACTTAAATTGTGAAATTAACTACTTAAATCCTACAAACTACTACCTCGAAAAGGCTTCTTCGTTCAGGGAAACCATGGCGATGTTTGAGAAAGGTACTGATTATCAGTCTGTAAGTAAAGACTGCTGCCTAGTAACTATACCGAATAACCGGATAAATAAGCATTATAGCCGCAATAGGGTGGAGAAGGGGAAAAGCCTTTTGTCCTTGTTCGTCATCGCCGTTTGCCGGTGCGTATGGTTTAGCGATGGACTCGAGGTAAAGAAAGACGTGGCTGGCGAAGACAAACGCCGGATTGTGTCCTGGCTGAACAAGTACCGGAACGATTTCCAATTGTTCGCGACTAACTCGCCGCATTGCCAGACGATGCTGGTTTTGTAGCACGCTTTGTTGCACCATGCCCATAATTATGATCCGAAATGCCGCACCGGTATGGCCCACGCGGTGCGGAAGCATTTTTTGTCTCGATGTCGATCGAAGAGGAGAGATCTATCCTAATACTGGTGCCAGGCCAAAATTATTAACACATCCGATACCGCCAGATTGACCATTAGGGCAGCCATCTCCCGTGAAAACACCGGAATCCAAAACATAGGAACACTTCCCATTCCCCTACAAGCGCCCTACACACCTTTAGGGGATGCCTCCACAAGGTCGGCATGGACGCGTTCATGAGGCGGTCCATCCGAAGACCAAAGGCATACGCAGCTCATCGGGACAGAGACAGCTTCATGTTTACTGTGACGGTAGGAACGCAAACTAAGGCAGGATAGATTCCCGACCACTAATGATCCAGCCTCCGTATCTCTGTCACGCTATTTCAAGAACGCTTGTTATTCATCATTACGCTATCGTTTTTTGCAAAAAATAAGCGCGTCGGCAAGACGCCTTGATTGGGAACGCAGTTTGAACACGCTGCCCGAAGGGGGGATTCTTCGTTATTATATTGTCTATAAATATGGGAATCCTTCGGACTCCTTTCCCCTTGTTCCATCGTCACGGCGAAGGATGAAGCCGTCTCGATCTCCATCTTTCGCGTACACCTTTGGCCTTGTGATCAACCTCAGCTATATTGCTGGTTACGCATATTACCGGGGTGTATACGCTACACAAATACGCTTGGTGCTGCCTTTTTAATTTGCCTTAATATCAACGTGTAGTATAACCGCCATTGGCAAAAATGGTCTGCCCGGTAATCCACCAGCCTTCTGTGACCAGGAAGGTAACTAAAGGAGCGATGTCCTTTATGTTTGTTAATCCACCTAAGGCAGAGGCTGATTTATGATAGGCCACGGCATCTTCACTTTCCTGCCCGTAAAAGAAGGGTGTATCCATAGGCCCGGGAGCAACCGCCGTAACGGAGATACCGCGTTCACCGAATTCCTTTGAAGCCATCCTGGTAAAATGCTCTACCGGCGCCTTAGCCCCGGCATAAGTCGAGTACAGGCCGGTATAGGCTGCCAGCAGCGAAGTAACGATGGTGCAGATTTTGCCCTTATTGTTCAGCTTTTTACCCGCCTCCTGGATGAAGAAGTAGGCAACCTTTGCGTTGATGTTAAACATGGTGTCGTATTCGGCTTCGGTGGTTTCTGTAAAAGGCTTCTTCAACACCATACCTACCGTATTGATGGCAATATCTATGCCGCCCAGCCGTGCTATAGTTTCATCAAACAGGCGGGTTATATTGTCTACCCGGCCCAGATCGGCCTGGAAAAGGAAGGCTTCCACGCCTAATGCCTGTACATCCGCCAGCGTTTTTTCGGCTTCGGTTTTCGAAGATTCGCTATTATAGTGTATGGCCAGTTTGGCTCCTTTCGCTGCACAATCGCGGCTTAAGAGACCTCCTAAATTCTTACCGCCTCCGGCGATCAATACGACTTTTCCTTTGAGATGCTGTGTTGACATAATATTCTGATTTGATACCAAAGGTCTGGCAAGAACATACAGCCATTATGGTGAACTTCCCGGATTTGAAGAGCCGGTAGCAAAAATCCGCAAAGTTCACCATGCGTATTTGCATCATTTTACCGAATTTTATAGTATTGACCAGATCATGCAGGAAAAACAGGTAGTATGGAAAATAAAAAAGCCCGGCGCAGCATAGAAATTACCAATGAATATCTCGACTTTTTAGACCGGCATATTGATGATGTGGTTAGCGGCCGCAGCGCCGGATTCATGGAGCTCAACCAGATTGCCCGCGAGCTTGCAGTGTCGCACAAACATCTTACCGATGTCGTACAGAAGGAAAAAGGGAATCATCCCTGTCATTTTTACGATGCTAAAATAATGGACAGGGCAAAAGACCTGTTGCTGCATACGGATATTTCGATCGCACAGATCGCTTTAACGCTCACCTATGATCCCTCTAATTTTTCAAAATTTTTTAAAAAATGGACCGGCGAGACACCGGGTAATTTCAGGAGTACCAACCGGGAAGCCCCTGGTGTATGAGTTTTCCCGGCAGTCCGGCCTACAGCCGCTTCTTTAATTATGATTAAAACGCGATAATATGATCTGGAAAATACTCAATATGATACTGGTTATCATTGCCGTATTTATGGGCCTCAAGCAGGGATACGCCATGTGCTCCGCCCAGCCGCAAATGCAGGCGCTATTTGGTAAATGGGGCTTTAACAAACCGGCTTTAATGATCAATGGAGCAGTAACCCTGGTAGCCGCCCTGCTGATCCTGTTTCCCAAAACATTTGTGTGGGGCAATTTTTTAATGGCGGCGGGCATATTGCTGATTATTTGCTTCCATTTGCTGGATAAAGACCTGAAAGGTGTGATCATTGAATTGCCCTTTTTGTTATTAAACCTGGTTATCATTTACCTGCAATACCCCTTTAAAGCGTTATGATCCGGACGACTACAATTTTTTTTACGGCTATAGCTTTTTGGCTCCATTTTTGTGCTTGCGGACAAGAGCGGCGGCATGACGGGGCATCTTCTAAAAACAGTAAAACAGAACACAATATGGATTTTTCTGCAATAGGCAACGAACAGGTAAGGCAGGCAATAGAAGCCTTGCAATCAGGCGACAAAAGCTGGTACGGTTATTTTACAGAGCAGCCCGAAATGACGGATGATGGTAAAAAAATAGATTTCCGGAATTTCTTTGCAACGGCACTGGGCAAGGAAAAATTTATCACGATAGATAAGGTGGAAAATGGCGGAAAAGATATCTATGGCAATTTCAAGGCGGGACAATGGGGCACCTTTAAGGTCTATTTTAAATTCCACCAAAATGCCGAAGGCAAGTTTGACCGCCTGGATATAGGGCAGGCGAATTAAGTTAAAAGTAACCAGGTCAAAACCGAAAAGTATCAGCTATCGGGCACTCTGTGTTATGAATGGGAACATTATAAAAGCGCTGTCGGTTTGATTTTCCGGCGGCGCTTTTATGTATAGGAAAGGGAAAAAGTCTTGTTCGGTGTTTCCTGTTATTGTACAACTATTTTTTGACTGAACTGGCCTTCGGCGGTAGTTACGGTACATAGATAGATGCCTTTGCTCAAGGCCCGGTCCCATTGAAGCTGTACGTTATTACCAGCTTTTAGCGGGTCGATGGTTTGCTGGTAAACGCTACGGCCGGTGATATCGTATAACTGTACCGCCTGCAGACGTGTAGCCGCGCTGGAAATTTGTAAAGAGCGTCCGTCAGAAGGATTAGGGAAGATATCCAGGTGTACGCTGCTTTTTTTCGTGTTTTGCAGGGAAGTACCGCTCCCTTTGGCATAGGTAAGGGTATAGTTTTTAGGATAGTTGGGCACTTCGGGAATATTAAAAGCCATGATGATGAGGGTAGCCAGCGGAAAATGAACGCCCGCCTTATACCATTGGTAGGTAGTGGTTGTGGTATTGACCGTTGCTCCCGAAGCTTCGGTTGCCGCCTCATCCACCATTTTCTGCCGCAATACACCGGTATAGGTACCTGATGGAGTTGTTAAGGTACCATAACCATCAATAATACTGCTGATACTACCGGTCTTACTGCCCTGGTTAGAACTGGAGGCATAGTTGTCGCTAAATGTTTCCTGGAATTTGACCGGGAATTCCAGCATTTTTAAGGGGTCGGAAAAACGGACAAGGCTATTGCTTGCCGATAATTCGCCCACCTGCTGCCAGGAGTCGGCATCTTTCTTGAAAAATACCGAAGCCAGGGAAGACTTGAGGTATTCTGTTGCCTCCGGAACTTTTCCGCAGTCTGTTCCGCCGGGGCATTTCTGCACGGTATAATCAAACTGTGTCGACGCATTGTAAGCGGACAAATCCCAGTTGGCATTGGCACCTTCAGGACCAGGTTCGATGACCTGGTTACCACTTCTGTGCAGGAAGGAATAGCCATTGATCTTGGTAGGGTCAAAATCGGCGGCGGTGATAACGGGTTGCGCTGTGACGGCCATGGCGCAACTGCCTGCCAGGGCCAGGGTAATAATGTTCTTTTTCATAAATGAATGATTTTTTAGAACTATAAATGTAAGAAATATTTTTTAATTGTTCCTTGCCTCGTTATTTTACCAGCAGGCAAAAACATCACTTACTATACTGCTGCCGGTAATTTATCCTTCTTTCCTTCTAAAATATCCCCGGAAAAACTGGATTATCCCCTCGCCATATCGGTGCTTTGCCTGTAAGACTTTAAAGCCGGCCCGTACAAAAACGGTTCTTTGCAGGATACCGTTCCCTATGCGGTTATCACAGGGCCGGTATCTGACGGGATACAGTTCATAGCCAACTTTTTAAAGTAAAGTTTCTTATTTAACGCCTAAAAAAAGCTACCCAATGCACAAAAAATCTATTGCCCATTTCGAAGGCAGGGAACAGCAGATTCTTTTCAAAATTAAAAACGCGTTGACAGGCAAATTGCAACCGTTGATCATTTACCTGCTGGACTGCCGTATCCAGACGACCCGGCACAGGAGTTGTTTTAGGTATCCGCAACGAATGGAGACCTGGCAATTGTCCTGCGATCTGTTGGTCATTTTACCGGAAGGCCAGGACCCGCCGGATACTATAGCAGAGGAGCTGAAATGCTTATCGGCCGATATACAGGATATCACTATTCTGCATCATTCCCTGGGTTTTATGAAGAAGCAGCTTGGTGAACGGTCGCTGTTTTTCAATTGGATCAGGCGTTGTGCCATCGTGCTTTACGCCCGGGATGGGGTTTTGAACGAATTGCCGCCCAGGATCAGTAAAAACTCCGTACACCAGCAACAGGCTATGCAATATTATTCAGACCACCCGGATTATGCGCACCGTAATGATATAAAGCTGGAAAGGGTGGAGCCATTGACCGAAAAGAATGCTTTGCCCGGGCAATTCGTCCCGGTTCAATTTGCGGTTAAAGAGGGGCAATTATTCCTGTTACCTGTCCGGGGGGAGGGGAGTTAACAGGATTTATATTGCCGGTATTAGCGTAATTTTGAAGGGCAACCCATTTTTTCCAGGAAAGGAGGTTGGCTAAAAACGCTAGAAAAGATAAGAAATGTCGATAACAAAAGAATCGGAACTGAAGGGTATGCAGGATGCCAGTAAAGCGGTTGCCTATACGTTGAGGCAAATGATGGGTTATGCCACAGCCGGCATGAGCACCAGGGAGCTGGATGAATACGGGGCAGGGATATTGGCCGGCTTCGGCGCCCGTTCTGCTCCCCGTTTAACCTATGGCTTCCCGGGCCATACCTGTATCAGTGTAGACCGGGAGTTTTGCCATGGCATACCCTCAGACCGTCGGGTATTGCAGGAAGGCGACCTGCTGAATATCGATGTGTCGGCAGAGCTGGATGGTTTCTGGTCGGATAATGGCGCCTCTTTTGTCTTAGGCCGGGACCTTAACCAGCACCAGAAATTGGTAGATGCTTCAAAAGCCATTTTACATAAAGCGATTGATAACATAAGGGATGGTGTAAAAATAGCCGATATAGGAGAGCTGATGGAAACGGAGGCGAAAAAAAATGGTTACCGTGTGATCAAAAACCTGGGCGGGCATGGCATAGGCCGCAGCCTGCACGAATACCCGGAAGAATTGCTCAATTATAAAAACCGCGCGGACCAGCGGCGTTTTAAAAAGAATGCAGTAGTGGCTATCGAAACCTTTATCGCCACCAGCTCCACTTATGCGGTAGAACTACGGGACGGATGGACCATGGTGGGCAATGAAGGCGGTTATATGGCCCAGCATGAGCATACTATTGTTATTACCGAAGGTAAGCCCCTGGTATTAACGGCAGATAACGAAATATTTGCGGTATAGTGTTTTAAGCGCTCCCTGACTCCTGTACTCCTCCGGACAAAGCCGTATATTCAGGCATTGAATAACATAGTTTATCAGACGGAACAAATGATGACCGAATTGGAAAAACTGGCTTTTGCCCTCCGGGAATTTGCCGGCTTATCGGCTGCTGATTTCCAGCTTTCCGAAGCACTTTGGAGGGAGGTCAGCTATAAGAAATGGGACTATTTTAATGAGTACCGTAATGTGTGTAAACACCTGGGATTTGTTACCGAGGGGGTTTTTCGCTCTTTTATGATCGACGAGAAGACGGGGGAGGAGAAAAATGTTTTCCTGTACTCGGGCAACCAGTTTGTGGTATCCTTCAAAAGTTTTATCAACCAGACCCCCTGCGATTATCATACGCAATCTATGACCGATTCGCGGGTATTATGTATTCATATTGCCGATCTGACCAGGTTGTACCGGCAATCGCATGCCTGGGAGCGATTCGGTAGATTGCTGGCACAGGAAGCCTTCAACATTACCATCGAGCGGACGGAAAGTTTCCTGTTCAAATCGCCGGAAGAACGTTACCTGGACCTGACCCGGCAACATCCCGATATCTTCCATAATATACCGCTGTACCATATTTCCTCTTACCTGGGTATCCAGGGCCCTTCGCTAAGCCGCATCCGGAAGCGGCTTTCGCGCAGCAAATAATACGATTTTAACCCAGGTTAAAGTTTTTGACAGAAACAGGGATGACCTTTGTGTTATCATTCATCACTAAATTCTTCGGAAATGAACAAGTCAAAAACAATCGTGTTGGTACACGGCAATTTCGTCAATAACCTGAGCTGGGAAAACTGGAAGAAACACTACGAACAAAAAGGATACACTGTGTACACGCCGGCCAACCCGGGGCATGAGGGCAACCCGGCCGAGTTGAGAAACAAAGTTCACCCGGACCTGGCCCGTACCAACTTCAAAAATATCGTTGATCATATCGCGCAACTGATAGACACATTACCCGAAAAACCCCTGCTCATAGGCCATTCGATGGCCGGGATGGCCGTGCTGAAGCTCATAGAGATGGGCAAAGCCGATGCCGCTGTCAGCATAGACGGTGCGCCGCCTAAGAATGTATTGCCCCCCTTCCAGACGATCAAAACCGTATTGCCGGCATTCGGCTTCTTTTCCGGCAGGAAAACTTTTATGGGCTCCCGGCAATGGTATGATAATGCTTTTTTCAACACCTTGGCGGATAGCGAAAAAGAAAAAATGTTTAACCGCTATGCCGTTCCCGAAAGCTATGCAGTAAGCCGCCAATTGGTATTGGACAGCTATTCCCGCATCGATTTTAAAAAACCACATCGGCCCATCCTGTTTATCGGCGGCGGCAGCGATCGTATTTTCCCCGCTACACTTACCCAAACCATTGCCGGGAAATACCGGGACAAAAACAGCCGTGTAGACCTGAAATTGTATGAAGGCAAAAGCCATTTCATTGCCGGCGAACCAGGCTGGGAAAAAATTGCAGATGATATACTGGATTGGTATGAGGGTATATAGGTGATATACCGTACGCTAACGCGGCAAAGGATAGCGCAGTCTTAAGCTGGCCTTAACCAGGAGTATGAGTACCGGCACCTCTACCAGGGGACCAATAATACCAACGAAAGCCTGGGGCGAATCAATGCCAAATACAGCTATAGCCACGGCAATAGCCAGTTCGAAATTATTGCCCGTAGCGGTGAAGGTAACGGCTACATTTTTGTCATAAGGTACTTTTAAAGCCTTGTTGAGGAAGAAGCTACAGCAAAACATAAGCACGAAGTAGATAACCAGGGGCAGCGCTACCTGCAACACATCCATGGGCAATGCCAGCAGGGTATCGCTCTTCAGGCTAAACATCAATACAATAGTGAAAAGTAATGCATACAGGGTTATGGGCGATATGCGGGGTAGGAATTTGCGGTTATACCAATCGCTACCTTTCGAACGGATCAGGACGTAGCGGCTTATACAGCCGGCCAGGAAGGGTATGCCCAGGTATATCAATACGCTTTGGCCTACTTCTGCCAGGGATACCTCCAGGTTAAAACCGGCCAGGCCCAATTTGCCGGGTAATACATTAATGAACAGCCAAACCAGGAAGCTGTAACTGCATACCTGGAAGATGCTGTTGAGCGCTACCAGCAATGCAGCATACTCGCGGTTGCCCCTGGCCAGGTCGTTCCAGACAATAACCATAGCAATACACCTTGCCAACCCGATCAATATAAGTCCCGACATATACCCGGGTTCATGACGCAGGAACAGGACCGCCAGTCCGAACATCAATACCGTACCGATCACCCAGTTGAGCAGTAAGGATATGCCGATTACCTTTTTATCTTTAAGTGCCCGGGGCAATAGCGTATAGTCCACTTTAGCCAATGGCGGATACATCATCAGTATCAGCCCGGCTGCCAGCGGAATATTGGTTGTGCCTACAGACAGACTCTGAACAGCATACCCGATGCGGGGAAAGATATGACCCAGGCCCAGGCCTGCCGCCATGGCCAGGAATATCCATAAAGTAAGGTAACGGTCGGGGCATTTCAGTTTAGGGGACATAAGCTATTTCCTGATCATCGAAAAAACATAGTACATTTCGGCCGCTATCTGCAAGCTTCTTTCTGCATATATTGCTGCCTGCTGCGGGGTGCCATCGGCTATTTTGGGATCGTCGAAGGGTAGGGGAACCCTCTTTTCCGCACCGGCTATAAAAGGACAACCCTCATCTGCCTGGGTACAGGTCATGACGGCGGCAAAGCCGGATGTTGGATGGAAAGGGTGGTCGTACTTTTTGGAAAAGCCGATAATGGGCACCGCATTGCCGGCGTACTTTATAGCATATACCGGGTTATTGCCTCCTGCTATTATAGATATGGCAAAGCCCTGGTCTGTCAAGGTTTGGGCAACTCCGGGAAACAATGCCGTTACTTCGGTACCGCCGGAATAACAATATACCCCGGGTACGGCAAAGTAAGCGGCCGCGGTTTGTGCCCAGACCTGTGCCAAATGGCTACGGCGCGCATTATGGCTGCAGATGAAATTAATTGGAACAGCCTGACCATTGCTTACCTTTTGCTGTACAAAATCGATAAGCGGTTGTAACAGGAGCAACCGTCCGCTGCTTAAGGTCCCGACATTATTCATTAGGGCGAGCGTATCTGCTAGTGCTTTATACATCGGCGGCGGCGTTAGGTGTGGGGCAACAAGCATCTTGTCCGGGTGCACAGCAAGTATCCGCGGTTATATCTGCCAGGCGGATTTTGGGTTTCTGCGCAGGAATGCCACAAGCATCGGTTGCCAGGCAGGCCGTTTGCTTATTGACCAGCTCAAAATGGCCGTCGCGAAAATCCAGATCATAACGCCCTATAGTCGTACCCTGGTGCTCTACCTCGATAGCGGCATCGGGCAGGCCCAATTTTTCCTCAGACAAGCGGATAATGCGGAGCAATTTGGCCGGCTCCAGCCGGTGGGCCAGGTCATGATCGTGCCAAAGCTGGAAATGAACAAAATGTTCGTTCCTCAGGGTACCCCCGCAGTCTATAAAATGCCGGGTAATCCATCCTACCTCGGTTATATGAAAATGATCCGGTACAAAACGGCCATCGGGCAGGCGAAAGCGGATCTGCTCCAGTTCCGGAAGAAGTGTCTTAAGCTTGGAAAGTTGCATGAGCGTTTTAATCTATGATTGTTATAATGCAATATTGCGATGAATGAAAACAAATTTTTTTAACAACATTTACCCGCTGTAACAACAACATCGGAAAAGAAGGCGTTGAGTTCGGCCTTAAACTTCAGCCATATCTTATCATCTATACAATAGCAAACACTGGTGCCTTCTATATTACCTTTAATGATCCCTACGGTCTTCAGTTCCTTCAGGTGCTGCGAAATGGTAGCCTGCGCCAGTCCCAGTTCTTCCACCAGGTCGTTACAGATACAGGCGTCTTGCCGGATAATGTATTGCAAAATAGCAATACGGGCAGGATGAGCCAAAGCCTTAAACAAAGCCGCCAGTTGGTTCTGCTTCGCCGTAAAATTATCTGATTTGGTTAGACCCATTGTTATTATTTCATTGCAATATTACGATGAATGTTGTTAGTGGCAAATTATTTTTTTGGGGGGGACTGGTTGCCTCTGAAAGAAAATTTGTTCAAGGTTCAAGGTTCATGGTTTACAGCCCCAAAAAGTTAGAAAACTCTAGTTTATAATTGTCTGGGTTTAGGGGTACTTACAGTTTCTTGCAAAGATGACCGATAATTCTTTTACCGTTTTACCCTCGCAAAAAAGCAGTTCCAGTTTTTCATCATCTTCTGTTGTCCGGCGTTCGTAAGCGTTTTTATACGCCTGTTGCTTTTCGTTTTTGGTATAGGTTTTCTTATTACCACTAATCTTTTTTAGAATCCTTTCTTCTAATTCTTTTCTTCCATTGTTGTCCGAGAAAAATTATTCTTTTCTATGAAAAACCTTATCAGTATTGAGATACGCGTTCAATTGCGTTCTTATACCCTGCTTTTCGTAAAGCTCTCCAGAATTGAGTATTCCATCTTTTTGCTTTCTACAATATAAATAGCCAATTCTAAAGCGACTCTTTTGCGAATTATAGGCTGCTGTCCGTGATAAATAGTAACAAAATCATATAATGACTTTTTCGTCGGACAATAGTGCTTTTCTTCCCAAATATACCAACAGGTATGATAATTTTAAATTCTTTGAAACAATATCTTGTAGTAACATACCCATATCATCATCAACACTTTTAACACTTGTCAATTTTATCATTAGCGCATTTAAATTCTTCGTTTCTCCTACATGTTTAATTGTGTCATTTTCCCTGAAAATATATACTGCGGCTTCATTAGGAAATTGATTGCCCCATGAAGTATTTAACCCAATAGCTATTTTCTCCGACTGATTCAAAAGCTGATGTTCAAGCTCATCTAAATATTGATTAATTGCTTCTATGGTCATCCTTATTTTTAAAGTTTGTAGGAATCTCCAGCATGAAAGATAAAATGTCCATAGTTACCTAGTAGCTTGGGTTGGAAATTTTGTGAACACCAGCACACCAATTAAGACAAAGGGGAATATCACAATTATTTATAAGAGTTAAAAAAGGAAGGATATTGCTCCGGCTTTACTTCTTCTATATTAGCACCATATCTGACATAATACTTCCCGTCATATATCATGGGGACAGATAAAGATTTGGTTTTAAATATTACAACATCTTTATCAAAGTAGTTAACAATTCTAATATTTTTAGAAAAATAATCTTTTGAATCTTGCGAAATAGGTTGGTTCTGAATTTTCTGAATTAATTGTCTAAAAAAATCATCAATGTCTTTTGCTAAAATGCCAATCTCATGAGTTACCCCAGTTATATGAAAATCGCGAAAGGCAACGGCATCAACATTATATATTTGCTTAATTCTTTCAACGTCTTTCTTTTTATCACAAACACCTATGCAAACGTAACCACTATTTTTAGCTGAAATATTTGCAATCGCAGTTAGCGTCAATATTATTTTATTAAAGCTTTCATCGTCAAAGATATTTGTTCCATCTAAACGTGTAAAGCCTTGTTTAAAATCATACGAAGTCTGTTCTGTTTTTGATTGCATTAATATAGATTCAAATTCAGTCAACCATTTAGCTGCGGCTGGGTCATGCGTTTGATCTCTAAAACATGATCCTAAAATACCTGCAATAGCATCTGTATTTTGAGTTCGATTCGTAGCACTCCAATTCCCCCCTTCAGTAATTTTTATATGTTTTGAGATACCAGAAAGTCGATTTGCAAGATCAGTATAGCTGTTAACTTCTTTATTTTCTTTAAAAACTAACTTATGGATTGCCAGAAAAACTATTTGATAATACCTTGGAAATCTCTGAGAATGATCATCAAATAATAAATCTCGAAAATTCTTTCCAGATACTTGAATGACTTGCCTAATAATATTGTGTATGGTTATGAATTGATGCCTTAAAGTATCTACTCCAATTTTTTGTAATGAAATATCAAGTTCATTAGACTTTTCGCTTGGTTTTAATCCATAGTATTCATCGAGAATTGCTGAACTTGTAGGAGGTATGACAGTGAATGAGATTGCAGAAAGTAAATCTGCTACTATTTCTTCATCTCTAGATTCTCTCACCATTTCTTTGGTAATAATATTATTAGAGACCCAAAATATATCATTAACATTTATTCCATAATTTAAACCCGCGTTAGTGATACTTATTTCCTTCATTTTCTTTATATTCAATATATCACCATGTGAAACGTCCGTTCTGATTTGTGACGATACAAGGCGTACTAAATCTCCAAATGATTCTAAAGTACCTGCAGCTCTTAATTCTTGCCTTGAAAGATGTCTTCCATAACTATTGATACGAATAAAAATTTCATCAACTTTATTTTCATCTGCGAACTGATATATTGATACAGGGAGAATGTAACTAGAAAATCTTTCACAAATCTTACGATCCAAAATAGGGTTCTTTTGAGTCAAATTACCAGAATCCAATAGGGATTTTGATTCAGCAAGTGTATTTAAATCGAAATAGTGATCTTCATAACTAAACTCACCTTCAATAAATGAAATGATTGCATTCAATCTCTGCATTCCATCAATTATTTCAAAAGTCGTGTGACCCAAACTATCCGCTTCTGCTAACAGAATAAGAGGCACTGGTAATCCTTTCATTATTGAGTCAATAAAGCGTTGTTTTTCTTCGATAGTCCAAATTAGTTTACGCTGGTACCTCCTATTTACATATAAGAGATCATTTTTGTAGAAATTGAAAATCCGTTGAATGCTTTCATTTCTTATTGAAAGTTCAGTTTGTATGGTACTTGCGCTTTTACTTTTTTCCATTCTAGTATAATTATTTCTTTTCAATCAATTTTTCCAGCTTCTCAATCATTTCCTTTTGCTGTTGTAGCATACGCTCGTATAGCTCCATCATTTTTTCAATCGGATTAAAATTGAAAGTACAATTGCTGGCAAAGGCATTCTCAAAAGACCGCTCATTAAAAGTATTTGCAATCACATTGACTGCCTGTTCTTCATCAAAATTTTGAAAAGCTTCTACAGGTATTTTGAGTGCAGCGGAAATTTTACTCAGAAGGGGAGTGTCGATGGTTTCTTTCTGCTCCAGGAGGGATATTTTTTGCTGGTTCCAGTCATCGCCCAGGTCGGCAGCAAGCGCATCTTGTTTTATACCCAGCATTTCGCGGAAACGTTTTACGTTGCGGCCCTGGTGTATTTTCTGGTTGGGTGTATCTGTATATGTCATAAGGCAAATTTACTGTTTTTTATGGATGGAAAGTTACAAAAAATCCGGTAAAGTACTGGTAATTTACATATGTAAGTCTTTAAAAAACATATTTACCATGTTGGATACATACCATCGTTTTTAGTGCTTTGTATTAACAAAATCCAAACGTAAATATGAAACCTGTTAAAGATCCGTTTGAAACTATTTCTTGGAGTTTAAATGCTATAGAAATACCGGAAGATATTCTTTCCGATATTTTCAACAATGATTCTGTTCTGTATTTTAAAACAACTATTCAGGTTGCATTTCGGTATGTTCTCCAAAACAAGACGATTAAAAAATTTCAAAACAAAGAATTGTTTCGGGTGTACATGCGTGTTAATTCACTAATATTAGTCGGTGTCTATTTTTATAAAATGCATAAAAAGCGGATACGAAAACAGGAAAAAACAATAAGCAATAATGTTTGGAACAATGATGAATGCGCAAAGAATAATGGTTTTCTACAGTTTTATGCCGATCCTCAATATCGCATATTCTGTCTTTTTGAAATGGATACTATGCCTTATTGGAAAGCAGATTGGGCCTATTTTGTTTTAGCGGCTTTCAAAAAGAAAAAATACAATGACACTGATAGTCATCCTCCGTTAAATTATTTTATCCATACACTTATCGATGCCCTTTATGAAATTCATCAATCAACACTAAAACAAACAAAATGAAAAATCATACATCCATCAGCCATTATACTGGCAGAGAACGACAAGCGTTACTAAGATTAAAAAACAAAATTGTAGCATTATACAAGCCACTTATTATTTACCTTATTGGTTGTAATAGTTCTAATAAGTTGGCACGTAATTGTCTTGGTAATGCGAGAAACGGTAATCAATGGTGCTTCTCTTGCGATTTATTATTGGTGCTTCCGGAAGGTGTAAGTCTTCCCGAAAATGCAGTGGAAGAATTAAAAAGTATCGCTAAAGATTATGAGCATATTCGGCTTATAGCACATCCTTTTGATTTTGTGGAAAAGCAGTTGCAGGAAGATTCCTTATTCTTTTGTTGGATGCAACGCAAAGCGATCGTTTTATACGAAAGAGATAATTCTATTGAAAAGTTGCCGGAGCCGGTTCAAAATATGAAGCAATATGAAAAACAGGTTCACCAGTTTTTTGCAGATAATCCGAATTATGAAAACTATACGGAAGTGAAGCTATCACCATTACCAGCAAAATCATCCACAGAGATTGTTGAAGATTCTGAGATTAGTGAAACAACGATTGAATCCTTCAAATCATATCTTGAATATCATGATCCAAAAACGGTTAATAGAAATATCAGAACAGTTTTGGTAGATTATATCCGAACTACGCAAGCAGGTTATCCATTTAATTTCAAAGAAATTCTTTGGGATTTCATGGACTTGATGGAAGTATTTGATGTTGCCGAAGATGAACAGGAATTAGTCAAAAGCAGGCTTTAATAGAGAATAGACATATTGCATTGAATTAGCAGAGGCTTTACAGCCTTTATCTTTATCTATATGTTCTTTTGCCTTGATGCAAAAGAACATATTTACCATTGAGCCGAAGGCGTCCTTTATTTGCCCGCAGGGCAAGCGTAGTGTAACGAAGCGCATTATAGCTGACAAACGGCTTAGCCAGCCTCTGCAGTGATTGCCCCTTTTCTTATAATTTGTATTATGTTAAATAATAAAAACGAAATACTCCCTATAGCCTCTTTATTCAAAGAAGAAATTATCTCACTGTAAAAAATAAAACCATGCGCTAATTCGTATAACGGGAATATTTTCTTTTATACTTATCCTTCTCTTTTGATCCAGAAATTCAGGTTGCCGCTTTCCAGTGTGTCTACCAAACGGTAGTTCAATGGAATTTCTTCATGCGAAGAATGGTAGGTGGCAATACGGGTGCCAACCGGCATGGTGTTCAAGAGCCGGCGCAATTGGCCCACATATTGCTCGTACAGATCGGGCGAGAAGGTGATCTTTTTGTCGATCCTCCCCTCTTCTTCCAGGTGCTCGTAGAACGAATTAAAAAAATAAAAATGATCGAAATCGCGAAAATCCAGGTGGGCAAAATTGCCCTGGAGAAAGGAAACATTCAACAGGCCGAGGCTTTCTGCGGCTGTTTGGGCATAATCGATCATGTAGCCCCGCTGCTCTATGCCGTAAAAGCGGCAGGTGGGTGCATAGCTGGCGCCGGCCAGGCAAAACTTGCCGATACCGCTGCCGATATCCAGGATCTTTTTGCCGGGAACAGCTGTGAGATAATCGCTGGCCAGGCGGGCAATGTTTAATGGCGTCCAATGGCGGGCTGAAAAACGCTGCATGCTGCGGGGAAACAAAAGGTCGAATTCCTGGTCGGACTGCAGGTATTCCCGGCGCTGATCTGTTAGGGTTGTTGATGTTTGCATAAACTTATTGTAAGTTGCAGCTGCAAATTTACAAGTGAAAAGAATACGATCTTTTACAGTTGATCACCCTAAAAAGTGATAAGAATCAATTTTTAATGTTTAAATATTCTTTAAGGTATGAGTTTGAGCGGTATTTTTCCCATAAACCGCTGGGATTTTAAGTCGGACTCGGTATTTACCAACCTGCCGGAAGAAGATTATGCGCGGTTGATGCAACACGCCCGTAAGGACCGCTATAAGAAAGGCCAGGTTATTTTCCGGGAAGGCAATATGCCCGGCGGCATTTATTATATACTGGAAGGACGGGTAAAGAAGTATAAGGTAGATAATTTTGAAAAGGAACAGATTATATATATAGCGGCTGAAGGCGAACTGGTAGGCTATCATGCGTTACTGTCGGGCGAGCGTTACCCCGATGCGGCGGCTACGCTTGAAGAATGTGTATTGCTATTTATACCCCGGGAAGATTTTATGCAGGTGCTGGAACAATCGGGCCAGTTGTCTATGCGCTTATTGAAGATGCTGAGTCATGAATTTTCGGTATTGAGTAATAGCATCAGCGTATTTGCACAAAGGCCGGTAAGGGAACGATTGGCTATTGCCCTGATTGTGCTGCGAGAGAAATTTAAGAAAGGTACGCCCGAGGGTGAAGACATAACGATCAATATGAGCCGGGAAGACCTGGCCAGTATGGCCGGAACTACCCGGGAAAATGTGGTACGGCTGTTGCGCCAGTTTAAGGACGAACAATTACTGGAAACCAAGGGCCGGAAAATATGGATCAGGGATATACGGAAGTTGGTAACGGTTTCTAACTATCAATAATAGGAATAGGGCAAAAGTAAAAAGGCAGCCCCTCCAAAGCGACAAATTGTGTTTAACCGGCCACTAAATTGTGAACGAAAGTGATGATTATCAATTTTTGGTCTGCCAGCCGGGGCTAATTTTGCAATTATGTCGGTAACCAGCTCGCGCCCCATTTTATTGATCAGTATGCTTCGGGAGCGTTGTCCCGCCTGCCGCAGGGGCGGTATTTTTGTCAACAAAAGCGTATGGCCCCTGAAACAATGTGTTGCTACGCAAGAATATTGCGCCCATTGCGATCAAAAAATTAAAGTGGAAAATAATTACGGCCAGGGCATGAATTTCGTATTCATCTTCGTGATTTACGCTTTCAACCTGCTTTGGTACTGGCCACTGGTGGGTTTATCGTTTAAAGATAATAGTATTTACTATTATATAGCTCTGTATATGATCATGGTGATCGTACTACAGCCCTGGCTGATGCGCGTTTCACGGGTATTATTCTTATACCTGGTGATACCGTTTAATAAAAGAAACCTGCCGGGAACGTAACGTTGACTGCTTTCCGGAAATACGGCTTACGCCATCTGCATTTTTAGCGGGCAATCAATACCGGTATGCCTACCCTATGGTGTATTTTGTTGATCGTTTCGCCAAACACCAGGTCCTTGAGGCCTTTATGCCCGTGGCTACCCACAATCAGCAGGTCGGCATGGTGCTCTTTACAAATGCGGGCTATTTCCGGCACCCTTTTCTGGAAGCCAATTTCGGCCACGGCCTGAAAGCCTTCCCTTTGTAAAATGTCCAGATATTGTTCAAGCCTTTTCTTGTCTTTCCGGGTTTCAAAATCTTCCGTATCTGTTTCCATCAGGCTCACCGAAGCGCTTTCCGTAATATGTATCAGGATAAAACGGGTGTCTTGCCGGGCTATTTTCAACGCATAGCTCAGCACGTAATTATCTGATTCGGAGTAATCGAGCGCCAGGGCCACGGTTTTAAATTCCGAAACGGGCAGGCTGATCTCCGGCGTGGCGATGTCGTGTATATCGCTGGTATGGCGCCTGCGTTTACGCACTAAAGGATAAACGATAGTGAGCAGTAGCAGTATAAATAGTCCTGCCGCGCCGGCCACCAACAACAGGTCGAGCCACCAGTAAGGACTTTCGCTGATCCAGGTGCGGACCTCGTCGTATACCAGTTTGAAGTTTAATACGGCAATAAGCGCCGCAACGGTCCAGGCAATAACACGGGTAAGGGTTTTAATGGTAAAGACGCCCATCCTTTTTTTATCGCTTACAAAATGGATGAGGGGAATAACGGCAAAGGCCAATTGCATACTCAGGAGCACCTGGCTAAAGATGAGCAGGGCCCCTACCCGCTCTTCGCCACTGATAAGGATAACCAGTATAGCCGGTACGATGGCCAGCATACGGGTGATCATTCTACGCATTACCGGGCTGATACGGATGCGTAAATAACCTTCCATTACAATTTGCCCGGCCAAGGTACCGGTAATAGTACTGCTTTGCCCTGCCGCGATGAGGGCGATGGCGAACAGGCGGGGCGCCCATTCGGAGCCCAGCATGGGCGACAGCAAGGCATGGGCGTCCTTTAATTCGGCTACATGGGTAAGTCCGCCTTTATGGAATACCGCTGCTGCCAGGATGAGTATGGCCGCATTGACAAAAAGAGCCAGGTTGAGCGCTATGGCGCTGTCCCAGAAGTTGTATTTTATAGCTTTACGAATGGAAGCCTCGTTGCGCTGGATATTGCGGGTTTGTACCAGTGCAGAATGCAGGTAGAGGTTATGGGGCATAACGGTAGCCCCCAGGATGCCTATGGCAATGTATAATGCGGCGTTGTCGGGGATGGAGGGAATAAGACCAGTAGCAATAGACCCGATATGCGGCCGGGCCAATATCATTTCGACCACAAAGCACATACCGATAATGGCAATCATACTGATGATAAACAGCTCTACTTTGCGCATACCAAAGCGCTGTAACCACAGTAATAATAAAGTGTCGAGAAAACTGATGATTACCCCCCACAACAGGTCCAAACCGAATAATAATTGCAGGCCGATAGCCATACCCAGGATTTCGGCCAGGTCGCAGGCCGCGATGGCTATTTCGGCCAGGATCCAGAGTATGAAATTCATGCCTTTGGGATAGGTTTCCCGGTTGCATTGGGCCAGGTCTTTACCCCATACAATACCCAGGCG
>JBEBWN010000026.1:0-19174 GCA_040392235.1 Taibaiella helva
ACAGGAAGCTGTCGTTAATAACACAAGGAGAAGAGTAAAACGCCCCTTCGTCTTTAGGTTGATAATTCCACAACTCTCCGCCATCTTTATTTAGGGCAACCACTCTATTATTACCTCCTGCAATGAAAATTACAGGCTCATTAACATTATCTATTTTGGCCACTGTGTGACTGGTAGGCGATACTTCAATTTTACCGCCGATGTCATAGGTCCATACATCTTCCATGTTGTCTGTATTGATCGCATACAGTTTCGTGCCAGAAGGTACCAGCAGCAGGGAATTGTTATAGCCATAAGGTGTTCCGGTAATACCGTCTGGAAAAAGCCGTTGTTTGGTTTCGGTACCGTACTGCTGATTCAGTTTGTATAAAGTACCTTTTGTTGTAGCTACCCATAATGCGTTGGCATGCAATACAGGTGTGGCATAGATAGAGCTATCAACAGAAAAACGCCATTTACGCAGGCCGGAAACGGGATCGATAGCATATACGATCTGGTTATTACTGCCTACAAAAAGCGTTTGTGAATATACATCCGGGAAGGGCAAATCTGGGCTAAATTCCTTTTTACAGGAATTCAGGCCGGTTAATGCTGCGGCTACAGACAGAGCAATAATACAAGAATGTCTAAATGACTTCATTCTGAAAGTTTGTTTTGTCAAAACAAGAAATACTCACAATAATAAGTAATCTAAAGATAATAATCAAAACTGATAGGATTATTTTTATAGCTTATAATGTTTAATAATCTGGATCTTATTAATTTATATACAAATGTGCCGCTATTTTTATACTTAGGTTCGGCTTAACGCAGTAGGGTTACGTTGCCGGTGTACTTTTCTATTCTTTGCCCGCCCACCATTACTTCTATAATATAAAGATAAGCGCCCGCCGGCTGATCGTGACTATTCCGTTTTCCATCCCAACCTCTGCCGTTTGTATTTTCGGTTTCATACAGGATCTGCCCCCAGCGGTTCAGTATCTGCATTCTGAAATGGATAATATTTTTGCCTTTGAGTTGCCTGGGGAAGAAGTAATCATTGATACCATCGCCATTGGGTGTAAAGGAATTTGGAATATCCAGGAAGCAGTCCTTCCGTACAGTTACCGTTTCTGTGGTGTGGCAGTTTTGTGATGCGATAACGGTTAAGCCGTAGCTGCCGGGTTCGCGGGCCAGGATCTGCTCAGTAGTATCGCCCGTACTCCACTGATACCGATACCCGGCAACCTGATCCAGAGCCGTGTTGCGCAGCACTAAGGCTTCGCCCTTTAAGCACAGGCTACTATCGGGGCCCAGGTCTGCCACCGGATAGGGCAACACATGAACGGTTTTCCTGTACTCTGCTTCCGGGCAATTGCGGTAAGCCACATGAAGGATAACTGGATAGTGGCCGGGTTGGTCAAAGCTATGCCAGCTGTTGTCCGGCTGGAAATTATAGTCTGGTAATGTACCCCATATCCAATAGGCGGAAATAACGTGGGGGCCTGTATCGGGATAGAAGATAATACGGTCGCCGGTGCATATACTGTCCTTATCTGTTGTAAAGGTTGGAGTGTAGATAGTGTCGATATATATATTTACCGAAGCGGTGTCCTTGCAACCAAGCGGTGTTGATCCGTAAAGAGTAACCGTAAAAACGCCTTCGTGTGTATAGGTATGGAAAGCATTGGTTTGGCCGGAGGGAGCGCTACCATCGCCAAAATTCCAGGTAAATCGCGACCACTCGCCAAACGAAGCGTTGGTAAACAGGAATTGATCATTTACACAGCCCGTGGTATCCGGGGCTGTAATGACAATGCCGTATATAGGTTCCGGAATCTCTATGGTAAACAGTTTGCTGCATCCGTTTTTATTAGTTGCTGTGGCATAGTAGGTGCCGGGACTCAGGTTGAACAAAGTGTCGCCGGTACGGCTGTTGGTTTTCTGCAAAGTGTCACCCCTGCGGTCTGTCCAGGCCAGCCGGTAAGTATTGGTATCGGAGGAGGCTTGTTGCAGCCAGGCAAAGCCGTTGCCCTCTCCTTTACAGGGTGCCTGTACACCGCTGCTAAGTCCTCCCTGAAAAGGGAGTATACTTATTGTCTGGGATAATGTTTTCTGTACGGAAAGCGGGCAACCATCGTCCACCAGGGTAATATAAAAAGTATAGTCTCCGGTAGGAACACTATCATTAATATGCCATTCAAATTCAAAAGTCGGATCGGGTGTGCTGTCGTTGACCACTCTTGCTATCGCTCCGGTTGGTAAATTATTCCAGGATACGGATATATTATCCCCGTCGGGGTCTCTTGTATTAATCCGGAACCGTATAGTATCGGTTTGTCCCTCGCATGCCTGGATCACCTGCCGGTTAATAACACTGCCATTCTCTACATTGCTTAAAGAATCGATAGGGGCCGAGTTGTTGCAGTCGTTCAGGAATACGAAAGTCATTTCGCGCATACAGGTGCCTACGGTATCACCATTGCGTATTTCAAAGGCTTTGTTGGCAACAATACTACGGAAGGTGGACTGGTCCTGTGGATTTACTGGTATGAATGTTATCTCGCCCGTTGTAGCATTGAAATTGAAGGAACCGGTAAATGCAGGGAACGGCCTAGACGACGTATAAGGAGCAATATAGGTGCTATTACCTGCTCCGTCCATAGCAGGAGCCATGCTAAAGGCCATACGGTCATTATCCGGATCAACAGGAGCTAATGAGTAGGTGTATTCTTTATCGACGCAAAAGAAAGGGGTAGGAGAGGCGGTAAAATTAGGGGAGGAGTTCTGCCCTTTGCTGTTGTTCAGTGTAGCAATGAGGCCCGTTGTACCTACCGGCGAAAGATTTTGAATTTGGTTGCTCCTTCCTGCAGTCGATGTACCCAGGTTGCCCGTGAAGGAAAACTGCCATGTTGCTGCGCCATCCAATACTACGGTACCCTCAAAAGTGAATTTTTTAATACCCGGCAACACACCCGGAGGCAATGTACCTGTACTGGGATAGCTACAGGCTGTATTGCCGGCTTCGTCGGGACAAACAGGGGTAATTTCGATATTACTTTGTGCCGGTATCAGCGAAAGATACAGGGAAGGTGTTGTATTGTACAGCTGGCCATTCTTAAATATATTCACGGTAGCGCTTCCGCTGGATAGCAAAGTAAATGCCGAACCATTACAATCGCCGTAAGCAATTAAAATAATCTTGTAGGTGTGGTTGGAGCCATTTGATGACTGGTATTCGTACCGCAGATCTCCACCGAACAGGTGAGAGGCAAAACCGGAATGGGTACAGGTCAGCGAAAAAAGCAAGAGAACTAAAAATGTGTGTATATGCTTCATAGCATTTATTAAAATGTTTATGGGCAGATACAAAGAATACAGTAGCCTTGCCCTTTAGCGAATACCAGGCCAGTACAAATTTAGTTAATTTATTTTCTTTTTTCTTAACATTTATTGGTTTTCGTGCTGCTGGGCAAATGACTTACCAAAGGTACTGGGCGGGTAAAATGAAAAGAGCGATGCCCCGGGGCTGCTACTTAACACTGCCGTCCTTACTGGTAGCAGTAAATAAGTGCTAACTCTTGTCTAAAGGTCAAGATACAGGGGGGCAATGATGCCTTCCCCGCGAAAGTAGGTTCAATCCTATTCGTTTACATAAACCCGGTTCACTCTTTGGGATATACTGGTCATAATCTCGTAGGGAATGGTATGCGACCACTCTGCCAGGAGACTTACTGGCAGGCCCGGGCCAAATACGATGGCCTCATCACCCACCTTTACCTGCTCTATATCCGTAACGTCCAGCATGCACATATCCATGCATACCGAACCTATTACCGGGGCGGGCTTATTATGTACGAGCATATAGGCATTTCCATTGCCAAAATCCCTGAAGTAGCCGTCAGCATAGCCAATGCTTACTGTCGCTATTTTGCTGTTGCGCACCAGTTTACCTCTGGGACTATATCCCACTGTAGCCCCAGCGGGCAGTTCTTTTATTTGCGCAATAGTTGTTTTTAAGGTGCCTATTTGCTGCAGCTGCTGTTGGAGTAAGTTACTTTCGTCAATTCCATACATACCAATACCCATGCGAACCATATCGTAGTATAACGCGCGATGTCTCGAAATGCCCGTTGAATTAACCAGGTGCCGGAGCGGCTCGTCGGGTAAAGCCTGGAGCAATAGCTGGCTCATACGTTCAAAAGCAGTGGCTTGTTCGTTTGTAAAGTCATCAAAAAGGGCGGTACCACTAGCCGAAAGATGGCTGAAGATACTGACTACCTTTACATGTTCGTTGGCGGCCAGGTTGGTCATTAAAGCCGGTATTTCCATATCCATAAAACCCAAGCGGTGCATGCCGGTGTCCAGTTTTATATGAATAGGATATCGTTCAGCATTTAGGGTCCTGGCAATATTGGTAAAATGTTGTAGTGATTCCAGGCTGAATATTTCGGGCTCCAGTTTCCAGGAAATCATGCGATCGAAAGCACCGGCATCGGGACTCATTACCATAATAGGAATGCTGATCCCCGCTTTTCGTAAAGCAACACCTTCGTCTACATATGCTACCGCCAGGTAATCTACACCGGCATATTGCAGCAGGTTGGCAATTTCGTAACTGCCACTGCCATAAGAGTAGGCTTTTACCATTGCCATAATCTTAATATGCGCGGGTAACAGATTCCTGTAAACGTTCAGGTTGTTACGCATTGCAGAAAGGTTGATTTCCAGGACGGTTTTATGGATCTTTTGCTCTAGTAGTTTTTCGATCTTCTCAAAGCGGAATGCCCGGGCTCCTTTTAATAGGATGGCCTCATTTTCGAAAGTGAGCATATGCATTTTCTTCAGAAAATCGTCTGTGGATTTGAAGAATATGCTTCTTATTTTCTTGTATTTGCGGAATGCTGTTTTGTGTTTGCTTAAAGCCGGTCCTATGGCTATAATACGGTAAATGTTTTTTTGATTTACCAGCCCGGCCACTTCTTCATAAAGATCTCCATCCGGCTTGGCTATCTGCAACATGTCGGAAAGAATAATCGTTTTGCGTGCATGTTGCTTTTGCTGTTCCAGGAAATCCAATGCAATCTGGAAAGAGGTCAGGTCAGAGTTGTAGGTATCGTTAATGATGGTACAATTATCCATACCATGCAGCAATTCCAGGCGCATAGCTACCGGATGGAGTTTTTCCATATTGTTCCGGATCTCAGCATCGCCGATACCCAAAAGAAGCAGGGCGCACCAGCAGTGAATGGCATTTTCTATGGAGGCATTGTCAATAAAGGGGATAGTAATGGTTACTTCCCTTTCTTCATATAATGCCTGTATGGTGGTATGCCCCTGGGCTCTTTCTGTATTGATGATTTTCAGGGTGGCTTCTGTTTTGGCCGACCAGGTAAACAGTTTCAGTTCGTTGCCGGGGGTGTTTCTTACCTGGTGGCAGTACTGTACTATGCATTCGTTCAGCTCGTGATGATCTTTGCAATAGATAAGATGTTTGGCATTGCGGAACAGGAACAGCTTTTCATTTATTTTCTGCCGAAGGTTCATAAAGCCTTCGCTGTGCGCTTCGCCGATATTGGTAAAGATGCCGATCTCCGGTTGTATAATGCGTTCAGATTTATCCATTTCGCCGGGTTGGGAAATGCCCGCCTCAAATATACCCAAGGTGTGTTGGGGCTGCATTTGCCATACTGCCAAAGGAACGCCAATCTGTGAATTGTAACTCTTGGGGCTTCTTACTATCTGGAACTGGTCAAAAAGCAACTGGTATAGCCACTCTTTTACGATGGTTTTACCATTGCTGCCCGTTATACCGATAACAGGGATATGAAACTGGTTCCGGTGGGCCGCAGCCAGTTGCTGTAATGCCTGCAAAGTGTTCTGCACCCGTATAAAGCAAGCGCCGGGATAGGCGCTGGTTTCCAGCTCTTCGCTTATTATAAAGCTGCGCACGCCCTGTTGGTAAGCATCCTTGATAAAGAGATGCCCGTCTCGGTGTGTGCCTTTCAGGGCAACAAACATAGCCTTTTCTGCATGCACTATTTTCCGGCTGTCTATGAGCAGTTCTACGATCTCTTTTTCTGCATTTTCGGGTATGGGGTTACCCTTGGCGGCCTTCACAATTTCAGTAAGCTTCATGTCTAAACATATAATTTAGCGTTCGCTCCGAACACGGAGTTTCCATCCAAAAGAGAAACTTATTCTCCCGGTTTTGATCAGTATATCAGGATGGAAAAATGATATTCTGTTGGCAGCGACTAGTGATATTCGAATTGTCCCCAAGGGCCTTCAATGGTAAGGCTATTGGTTGTCGCAGCCTCAACATATCCGCTCACCCGGGCATCTATATTAAAGTTTGCTGCCAGCGCTACCAGTTGCTCAGCCGTATGCTGATCCGTATAAATTTCCAGCCTTTGTCCCATGTTAAATACCTGGTACATTTCCCTCCAGTCTGTGCCGGCGGCCTGCTGGATCATTTCAAAAACAGGTGGCGCAGGCAGGAGGTTATTTTTTACGACCCGAAGGCCTTCCGGAAGGTAGTGCAAACATTTGGTCTGTCCGCCACCGCTGCAATGTATGATACCATGAACCTGGTCAAAATATTGCTCCAGTACTTTCAGTACAAGCGGAGCATAGGTGCGGGTGGGCGATAGTAATAATTTGCCAGCGTTTAACGAGGTAGTTGTCGGATCTGTTAACCGATACTGGCCGTTATAAACAACTTCATCAGGTACTGCCGGGTTGTAGCTTTCTGGGTATTGAGCTGCATAATCATGATGCAAAAGTTCGTGGCGGGCGCTGGTAAGTCCATTGCTACCTATGCCGCTGTTGTATTCCTTTTCGTATACGGCTTGTCCGTATGATGCAAAAGATACAATTACGTCTCCCGGCTGAATGGCATCGGTAGTAATGATCTTTTTGCGGGGCATCCGTGCCGACATGGTACCATCAACAATAATGGTGCGCACCACATCGCCTACATCCGCGGTTTCGCCACCCATAAAGTGCACTGGTATACCATAAGAGGCCAAAGTGTCGAAGAAAGACTGAGAGCCATTTATTATGGCAGCAATTACATCTCCGGGAATGATATTTTTATTTCTTCCGATTGTAGAGGAGTATGTGAAAGGCCCTGTGGCGCCAACACAAAGCATATCGTCTATATTCATCACGATAGCATCTATTGCGATACCTTCCCAAACGCTCAGGTCGCCGGTTTCTTTCCAATATAAATAGGCCAGGCTTGATTTGGTGCCCGCCCCATCGGCATGCATAATGTTGCAATAGTCGTTATCATTACCCCAATAATCAGGATAAATTTTACAAAAGGCCTTTGGATAAAGTCCTTTGTCTAACTTTGCTACCGCTTTATGTACTTCTTCTTTTTGGGCAGATACGCCTCTAAGGGCATAACGGTCTTGAGGATTCATGCAAAAATATATTGGAGTGCAAAGTTAGGCTTTTTGGTTGGAGAATACCAGTGTTGAATCAACGAACGATGGGTATTGTCTTATTATTTATGGTTATTTTTAATGTGTAATCGTATTATGACGCAAATATTTCCCCTTTCTGAGGGTACTTTTACTGTAGGGCACGATAAGGTTTTCCAACCTTTCCGGCAGGATGCAGATTCACTAAATGAAAGACCTACAGGGTCGTTAATGGTCGAAGTCCAGCCTTTTGCCGTCGTCAATGAAAAAGATGTGCTGCTGTTGGATACGGGATTGGGGTTTAATAACCCCGATGGCATAGCTCACCTGCCCGGCAACCTTGCGGCGCATCATATCCATCCGGAGGATGTGACCAAGGTCTTGATGTCGCATTTGCATAAGGACCATGCTGGTGGATTAAATATCGATCTTTTTCCCAATGCAACTTTTTATATTTACCGGAAGGAAATGGATTATGCACAGGAAATTGGTTTCCCTTCTTATTATGTGGAGGAGTTGTTGCCACTTTTGCATTGCAGCCGCGTGCAATGGCTGGAAGAAGAAGAAGGCTTTATTGATGACTATATTCAGTATATACACACGGATGGCCATTGCCCACAACATATTGTTTTTAAAATTGCTACGGAAGAGGATATTATTTTCTATGGCGGAGATGAAGCGCCGCAATACAAACAGATGAAAATGAAATACGTGGCTAAATACGACTATGATGGCAAGAAGGCAATGCAGTTAAGAGAAAGGTGGGCTTTGGAAGGCGAGGCCGAAAGCTGGCGGTTTTTGTTTTACCATGATGTAAAAACGCCGGTTGCTATATTATAGAAATAAAAACGGGAAAGCCTGTTGGGATTGGGAATTATGGTAGAATGTTGGAGAAGACGGCGGTCAGTGCGTGTCCCGGCAGCGGTCATGAGCAAGGTAGGAACGTATTTCATACCTGTTTCATAGGCTCCGCTCATTGCGGTAACAGCATATTGTCAACGGGGCTAAAGGCTTGGTGCGGGGCTGAAAAACAGGTGGACTTCCGCTGTTATTGTCCAGGTTTTCCATCGTGTAAAAACCTTTTCTTTATGTTAAAATATTGCTTGTGAACGGCATATTTCAGGCTATAGCCAATAGCGGGAAACTTTTGTTCGTCTTTTACAAATGATATGTCAGAAATTAGGCTATATTTAATGCTTTATTTTGGAAAATGAAAAGAAACAATTACCTAAAAAATATTGCTTTCGTTGTTTTAAGCGTATGTATGCTGGCCGCGTGCAAGAAAGGCGATAACGAAAAACTGGGAGGCGATAATGTACCTATTACCGGGTTCATGTCTACCAAGCCCGGTTCGTACTGGACGTATGGCTCCAATGAGGGCTCTGTTACAATAAGGCGTGCAACTGGCCTGGACTCCATAAAGGAGGGCAGAACTTATAGTTATTTCGAAACTACGGATACCACATCACATTATATTACACCGGAATATTTTGGAAAGAATGGTGATCTCTACGTTATGCTTATTGACATGAATGGCAAGCAAGAGGACTATTTTACAGTTGTGGTACAAAAAGATAGTGCCCAGGTGGGCGATAACTGGTCGAACACCGGCAGTATTACTTATGGCGGCATGAAATTTAATTTATTGACCGAAGGCGAGGTTGTGTCTGTGGGCGGTACGCTTACCATCAACGGCAATACTTTTAAGGAGGTGGTCGAGATCCGGAACAAACTGAAAGGAAAGCCTGTGACCCTGCCTGCCTATGTGGATTGCGGTACAGCAACTATGTGGTTTGCAAAGGGTATAGGAATCATTAAATCTGATTTTAATATTTCTATTGCTGGCGCCTACAAACGCCAATACCGGGATTCCCTTATTGATTATCACATTGAACCTTAATTTTTTTGCAAATAGTATAACTGCAGGCCTTACCGGTCTGCAGTTTTTGTTTTCCTGCTTCTACTTCTATTTATTTCTTTTTTGCATTTACGCCCATTAACAAGGCCAGCCAGCCTATGATAAACAATACGCCCCCTATAGGGGTAAGGATGCCTAAACCACCCAGACCTACAGAAGCTGTAG
Organism: Taibaiella helva; assembly: GCA_040392235.1. GTDB lineage: Bacteria > Bacteroidota > Bacteroidia > Chitinophagales > Chitinophagaceae > Taibaiella > Taibaiella helvus_A. Next base: position 9,493 of record JBEBWN010000026.1, read on the forward strand.
ACTTTAAATAGACCAGCAGGTAAATGGAACCGGAAAACAGTATAATACCGGAAAGGAAGAACCATGTAGCCCGTTTTATCCAGGAAGAAGGAAAGGTTGCCGACAGGATGCCGGTAAGCATTAGGGCAAAGCTATGGTAAAACTGGTATTTGACCGCCGTTTCAAAAGAAGTCTGTAACTCCGGGGTTAATAGTGGCCGCAGGGCATGTGCGCCCATGGCGCCTATTATAACACCTAGGGTAGCGCAAATAATAGCGGTATTTAAGGCTGGCTTATACATTGTCTGAAAAGTTTTTATTGAGGAAAGGCTTTAGCAGCGCCACAAAGGTACAAACCGAAATAGTAGAAGGGTCGATTTTGATATGAGCCTGCTCATAGATTTTTTGGCGGGATGCATATAACCGCTCCATTTTGAGAACCAGGTTCTCTGCACTTTCATTAGCCAATAGGGGACGAGCATCCTTGCCAGCGGTAACCTGGCGGATAATCTGCTCTAAGGGCGGTGCCAGATACACTACCAGCCCATGCTGTTTCATCAGGTTCAGGTTATTGCCGAAAGCCGGCAAGCCACCGCCGGTGGCCACGACTATTTGCACTTTTTTATCGTTGAGTATTTGTAGTAATATCTGTTGTTCTTTTTGCCGGAAGGAAGATTCTCCCTCTGAAAAAAGCATTGTGATGCTGCTGCCGAAGGAATTTTCAATAAGGTCATCGGTATCCAGGTCTGAAAACCCCAATTCCTTTGCCAGGAGATTTGCCCAGTAAGACTTGCCACTACCCGGCATGCCGATAAGAAAGATAAGCATAGAGAACGTTTTTATTAGGAGCTGAAAACCCTCGCAATGGACGGGTAGTTTTCATTAACCAATAGATTGTGGCCACATTCCAGTACGTGGAGACGGGCATTCTTTAACCTCCGCACAAATCGCTCACCCTGTATCACGGTAAAGATCCGATCATGTTTCCCCATAAAAACATCGATCTGGATCTTGTGTTTCTTAATATTCCATCTGACAATATCCGGATGGGCTATGAGTTTGCGGGTCAGGGGCCATACATAGGCGAGCTGCTTCTGTGCCGAAGTGTCCAGCAGATGATGGCGTATAAATTTAAACCTTGACTCGTCTATCAGTTTCCAATTTTTTAGGGCCCCGATTTTTTTAACCCATTTTTCGGGGTTGTTCAGCAGGGACCTGAACAGTACCCGTCCAACCGGGTTGCGGGTTGCAAAATGATACCAGAAATTCTTTTGCATACCATCGGGAGCCAACAATACTATCTTGTCAACCCAGGCGGGGTGCTGTTCCGCAATATTCAGACAAATCCGGCCCCCCAGGCTATAGCCCAGCAGGGAAAAGCGCTCAACAGAAAAATTGTTTTTAATACCCTGTACAATAGCCATCAGGTCTTTCTTGCTCATCAGCTTATCCAACCAACGGGTCTTCCCATGACCGGGCAGGTCGACAGCTATCAATGTATATTCATCGGGCAGCGAGTGGGCGAAGGTGCTGAATACAGATGCATCATGCCCAAATCCATGAAAGGCAATGATGAGCCGGGAGCCTTCGCCCATACGGAGACAATGTACTTCGTTGTTATTATACCTTAATATGCCTGGTTGTATGTACATTTTATCTCTGTGCAATATGTTTATCTAAGTAAACAGCCGACACCTGTATGGGGAGGTGTCGGCTGTCGTTTGCAATGTTTTTTACCGGGGGTTATTTTTGGAGCGAGCCAACGCCTCTTAAGAGCCGTTTCCATCTGATTCCGCCCTGGCTATAGGGATTGTTTGGATCGCTATTGCCATAGCTTAACCATACGAATGAAGCTTTGCCAACAACATGATCTTCCGGAACAAAGCCCCAAAAGCGTGAATCGGCTGAATTGTGCCTGTTGTCGCCCATTAACCAATAATAGTTCATTTTAAATGTATAGCTGCCAGCTTCCTGATCATTGATGAAGCATTTACCGTCGCGTATGTCAAATTTGTTTTGTTCGTACACCTGGATGACCCTGCGGTATAAGGCAATGTTTTCTGGTGTCAGGCTGATGCGCATTCCTTTTTTCGGAATAACCAGAGGCCCCATATTATCTTGGTTCCATGGAAAGAGGTTAGGCGCTTGCGGATAAATTGCTGTTCCGCTGCCATTTACGTCTCCTGCGGGCTCTACGAAGGGCTTTACCTGTACCACGCCCGGAAGTTTGCTCACGATAGCCACTGCCTCATGTTCCATTTCAAATACAAATTGACCATTTCCGGCGCGCTTTACCACTATGTGATTTTCTTCCGTAAAGTCCTGTGCAGGGAAGAATCCGGGTTGCGTTTGTACCAGGTAATCTATACGCTGATGTGGAAATATCTCACCCGGACGATCATTTACAAACAAAACTCCGTCTTTGATCTCGATCTTATCGCCGGAAATGCCAACGCATCTTTTAATGTAGTTTTCTTTTTTATCGACCGGGCGCGTAATGATATGGTACCTGTTCCACACAGCATCTCTGCCAACGGCTCTTACTGCTGCGTAGTAGTCGTTGGCCGGATCTTCGGCCATAGCCGTGTCATTATTAGGGAAATTAAATACCACTACGTCGTAACGCTTTATGGAGCCAAAACCGGGCAAACGGCGATATTTCCATTGCACTGCGTCCGAGTATGATTTTCCACCAAAAATAGGCATAGTATTGTGTACCAGCGGTAATGCCAGCGGGGTCATTGGCATACGCGGGCCATAAGCTATTTTGCTCACAAACAAGTAGTCGTTCACCAACATGGTGCCTTCCATGGAGCCGGAAGGAATGGTGTAGGCCTCGATTAAAAAGGTACGTATAATGGTAGCCGCGATAATGGCAAACAGGGCGGCATCTACCCATTCTCTTAATACCGATTTTTTCTTTTTCTCACCGTTTTCCTTTTTCTTTCTCCAAAAAGCAAGTCGCATATTTCAAAGTTGATATTTGATAAAGTATTTATATACAGCTACCGGGCTTCCCTAGCTTAAGCTTCAAAAGTAATAACTTCTAGCCAATAAGCTATTTTTGATTTATTTTATCGGTAAATTATTAGGTGAACATACTTTTTTGCCGGCTATACAGGAGATTGCGCAAAAGAGGTATAAAACCCAGCAATGCCGGTATATTAGGGAACGGGTTCTTCTGTAGCCTCTTCAGCCGTATCGCTTTCCGGAATTACATCTTCGTAGTTGTCGGGCGCCTTGCGTTCCGCTTCCGCAACTTTTTGGGAAAAGCTGATCAATTGCATCAGGCTATTCTCATTTTTGTTTTGAAAGGTGGCTTCGAAATGAAATGTAGTACAATCGTTTTCTACTTTCCCACCATAGGCGCTTATCGATTCTATCAGCTTTCTTCCTTCTGTAAATACTGTAGTGTCTTCTTTGCCATACAGTAGGTCCAACGGAATGGATTGGATCGAATTTTTAATGTCGGTGTAGAACCCGTATGGACTGTTGCTGACAACCGAAGGTATTTTCCAGCTGGCATTATGTGTATTTAAGTAAGCGGAGGCAACGACCGAATCATTGGATATAGCCACATAGTTATTGTCGGTTGCTACCGAAACGTAAGGACCTGCTTGGTACAGGTTGGTAGAAACGGCATGGAGCAGCCCCTGGTTCCGGCCCACCTGAAGTATTTTGTTAAATGCAGCCTTATCCTGGACACGAAAAGATAAAATGGCCTTAAAGGAAGGTACAGGACTAGTATAGTTCACCGAAGAACCACCCATAGTGTAAGATTTACTTTCTGTTGTCACTGCAAAGTCGGTAACGCTCAGCAGGAAGTCGCCGGTAAAAGCGTTGAGGATGTCGTCCAAGCTAAGCTCAACTTGTTGTAAACCAAGATTAACCATAGGCAAAACGCCCATTGTATCCATCAGGTTCTTTAATCCTTTAGGATTCAGATGATAGCTCATGAGCAAATTCATTTGCTTACCGGGAATCTTCTTCAGCAGATCGTTGTTGGCAGATTTAGGCGCTAACGCTGTAGCAATCGCTTTCATACTAGGGTTGTAATAATAAGCCGCGTCGCCTACAATTTTCCCTTTTTCGAAGTCAATGCTGGCAGTGAGATAGGCGTCTTTAAGCAATTTTTTTTGTGAAGCCATAACTGCCCCCGCTGTCCCAATCACTTCCTGGGGTAGGCTATTGCTTAGGCTTTCATAGTTTAACCAAAAGCTAATGTCATGATTTTTCTTCATCAGGTTGCTGAAGGTCTGGTTGCGGGCTAAAGATTGGTCACCGGGAAGGACAAAGGTCTTCTGGATTTCTTCTGTTAAGATAGTGATCCGGTTATCTGCGGTTGCAGGTTTCGCCGTACTCTCGTCCCATCCTTGTTCATAAACGCCGGGACTGCTGAATGCTATAATGGCAGTTTTTTTATCCCAACCCAGGGCTGCATAATCGCCGATATACGCAAAATGGAGCTTGTCCTTTGCTTCAAAGAGAGCATCCTTGAACTGGCTGCTGATGAATTGTTTGAATTTTTCGGCATCTTTAAGGGGTAAAATAACCATCATCCTCGATTTGCCGGGCAGCCGTTGGTCGGCTACGGCATAGCCGAAAAAATGATTCAGAGGATCTATACCGGTTTGCTGGATATCGAATTTACCGGTGTCTTTACTTTTATTTAATATTTCGTCGAGGATGGGGCTTCCGGAAAGTACGTTCCAAGCCACTTTTTTGCCCAATTCCATTGTGTTGATGCATACGACGCCGACAGCATCTTTACTTATATATTTTGTGTTGTTATCCGATGAGTTGCATGCGCTGAGCAGGATTGATAGACCAAGGGCTATATAAGCGACAAAATGAGCTATTTTTTGCATAGTTATTTAGATTGTGCCGCAAAAGTACTAAGTCCAGTCTAATATTAAATAATTTAAAAGGAGTAAATACAAACAACATTAGCATGGTGTTTTTATACAAAAAGCCTCATATAATAAGAAATTTAAAATCTTATTCAGATTATATGTGTGAAAATAGGTACACCAAAATCCGCCCTGCTTTTATATTTTTGCGCCTTGTATGACGCTCTTAATAAAAAACGCAAAAATTACGGATCCGCATTCTGTCTATAATGGCAAAAAGCTGGACATAGTAATTAAAAAAGGAAAAATAGCTGAAATTGGCAAGAACATTAAAATTTCCTCTGCCAGGGTTGTAGAAGGAAAGGATTTATATGTCTGTCCAGGCTGGATAGATGTAATGGCCGACTACTGTGAACCAGGATACGAGCATAAGGAAACCATTGCATCGGGCCTGAGCGCAGCTGCTGCGGGAGGCTTTACAGATGTATTCGTGGTGCCCAATACACATCCCGCCATTACAACAAGATCTGTAGTCGAGTTTGTGCAGAAAAAAGGCGCTGGTTACCCAACCCATCTTCATGTATTGGGCGCTGTGACTAAGAATGTTGAAGGAAAGGAATTGGCAGAGATGATGGATATGAAAGCAGCGGGGGCTATAGCCTTCAGTGATGGCTGGAAGCCGGTACAGAACCCGGGTATCATGGTTAAAGCTTTAGAATACGTAAAGGCCTTTGAAGGTGTGTTGGTACAGGTACCGGTATTGTCAGCCCTGTCCGAAGGCGGATTAATGAATGAAGGGGAAACTTCTGTGCGACTGGGTATGAGTGGCATTCCCAATATTGCCGAAACCCTATTGGTACAACGGGATATTGAACTTTGCCGTTATACAGGGTCAAAAATTCATTTCTCCGGGGTGAGTACGCCCGAATCCCTGGCGCTGATCAGGAAGGCCAAAAAAGAAGGTGTCCAAGTAACCTGTTCCGTAACACCTTACCACCTCTTATTCTCTGAAGAGTTGCTGAACGGCTATGACAGCGTTTATAAAGTGGCGCCACCACTCAGGACGGAGCAGGAGAGAAAAGTCCTGGTAAAAGCCTTGACGGATGGGACGATAGATTGTATAGCAACGCACCACCGGCCGCAAGACTGGGACGCCAAAGCAAAGGAATTTGAATATGCCCAGGAAGGTATGATCGGGCAGGAGACCTGTTTTGCCATGCTGCAGCAAGCGGCACCGCATATAGACATGGACCAATGGGTTGAATTACTGTCGTTACGCCCCCGGAAGATTTTTGGCCTGCCGCAGGTTTCAATTGCTGTGGACGGAGACGCCCGTGTTACAATTGTAGACAAAGCAGCAACCTGGGTGTATCATAAAGAGGCACGCGAAACCGCAGCTATAAATTCGCCCTTGTTCGCAATGGAGCTGACAGGGAAAATTCTACGCTATTAACAAATAAGGATACAGTTTACAAGAATGAATCGAATTTCAGGAGCCAGGATAGGTGTATTATGGGGTGTATTAGCGGGAATAGTATATGTAATAATGCTTTTTGCACGTTATCAACTCTTTGCCAGCACTACCTATACTTTAGCTATTGCGTCAGTAATATCATACGCGGTTTTTGTTGTCATGCTGTTCGTAGCGGCATATTTCAGACGACGACAGTTGGAAGAACAAGCTACTGCGAAGGACATTTTCGCTTCTCTTTTTATCGTAATTCTCATTGCCGAACTCTGTTTTGCCATATTTAACTATATTTACCTGATGTTTATAGACCCAGCTTACCTGGATCGATTTGGGCAGCAGACTATAAAGATGATGCAGGAAATGAAGGTTTCTGCGGAAAAGATCAAGGAATTTTCCGCAACGATGGAAGAACAAAGATCAACCTCTATGGGTACAATGATCATGGGCTGGGCCCAGTCGGTTATTGTAGACAGTATACTAGGCCTGATCATTGCCTTTGTTATGAAAAAGAAACCTCAATTACAGGAGATGGGCACAAACGCCAAATTTTAGCTATTACCGGTTTCCTTGGTTCTATTGCCTTAAATAATGTCAGTCCTAAACCCAAAAGGGATCTTTAATAAATATGTTGTGCTTATCTATAGTAATTCCGCTGCTTAACGAAGAAGAGTCTTTGGGAGAGTTAACCAATTGGATAGACCGGGTATTGGCGAAGGCGAATCTGTCGTATGAAATCATTTTTATCGACGACGGCAGTACAGATAATAGCTGGAAAGTTATTGAACAACTTGCACAAAACCATCAGCAGGTCAAGGCTATCAAATTTCAACGTAATTATGGGAAAAGCGCAGCATTGAACGAAGGATTTAAAGCTGCTCAGGGTTCTGTTGTCATTACAATGGATGCAGACTTGCAGGATAGCCCTGATGAAATACCGGAATTGTACAATATGGTTATCCTGGATGGTTACGATCTGGTCAGCGGCTGGAAAAAGAAAAGGTATGATAATGCCCTGACCAAGAACCTACCTTCAAAATTGTACAATACGGTTACTCGCTGGATGAGTGGCATCAAGCTGCATGACATGAATTGCGGGCTTAAGGCGTACCGTAAAAATGTAATTAAGAGTATCGAAATATATAGTGAAATGCACCGGTACATACCCGTACTGGCAAAATGGGCAGGCTACCGGAAGATTGGGGAAAAAGTTGTGGAGCATAGAGCCCGGAAATACGGCGTCTCTAAATTTGGTCTGATCCGGTTTATCAATGGTCCCCTGGACCTGGCCAGCATTATGTTTGTAGGTCGTTATGGTAAAAAACCAATGCAGTTTTTTGGATTACTGGGCACGTTGCTATTCCTGGCAGGCTTTATTGTTTCGGGATATATGATATTTGCACGTTTTTATTTCCCGGACTACTCTCTTTCCAATCGTCCTCCGTTTTATATTGCCCTTACCTGTATGATGATGGGCACCATGTTTTTTTTAACAGGTTTTGTTTCGGAATTAGTTGTACGGAATGCACCGGAACGCAATCATTATTTAATTGAGGAAAAATTGAAAGTTTGATGAGTGTGGAACAACGCCGCTCGCAAATATATTAATTCGGAAAAATAAGGATGAAGGGGTATATTCGTTACACTATTTAAACCAATATGCTTAAGCAAACACAAAGCCAAAGGTTAACCCAAAAATTATCACCGCAACAGATTCAGCTGATGAAACTGTTGCAAGTTCCTACGGCTCAATTGGAAGAAAGGATTAAGGACGAACTGGAAAGTAATCCGGCGTTGGATGTGGGCTCCGATAGTGAACAGGATCCTTATGGTTTGAATGAATATGAATCGGATGGTAACGGTGGGGACGGCGACGATAATAAAGACTACGATAATGCCAATGATGACTACGAAATTGTCGATGTAAGTGATTACCTGCGGGATGAAAACGATGTGCATGGCGACTACCATTTAAAAGAACATCATGATGAAGACGATGAGCCCAAAACGATACCGGTAAAGGTAGAAGCCACTTTCGCCGATCATTTGAATAGCCAGTTGGGTATGCTCGAACTGGATCAACACCAGCAGCAGATAGCAGAACAAATAATTGGCAGCATTGATGACGACGGCTACCTGAGGCGGGACGCCGTTGCTATTGTTGATGACCTGGCTTTTAACCGGAACATCATCACCAACGAAGATGAGGTATCAATGCTGATACAAAGGATCCAGGAGTTTGATCCTCCAGGGGTAGCAGCAAAAGACCTGCAAGAATGTTTATTGCTGCAATTGTACCGCCAGGACCAGCGCAATTCATCCATACAGCATGCCATAACTATATTGGATGGCTATTTTGACGAGTTTACGCGGAAGCACTACGACAAGATAAAGCAAAGAATGCGTATATCTGAAGATCAGTTTCGTGATGCTATCAGCTCTATTTTAAAGCTTACGCCTAAACCTGGCGGCGCATTTGCCTCTTTCGATAAAATAGGGGGATATATTATTCCCGACTTCTTTGTGTATAATAATAACGGCAGGTTAGAACTAACCCTGAATTCCCGTAACGCACCGGAATTACGTATTTCGGAAGGCTACCGGGATATGTTAAAAACTTTTGATGAGGGTCAACGGCGAAACAAGGCACAACGCGAGGCTTTGGCCTTTATTAAGCAAAAAATAGATTCGGCAAAATGGTTCATAGATGCCATTAAGCAAAGACAGCATACCCTGTTGATCACAATGAATGCTATTATGCAATACCAGGAAGCCTTTTTTTTAACAGGCGATGAGGGCGCTTTGAGACCTATGATACTGAAAGACGTTGCAGACCGGATTAATATGGATATATCGACGGTATCGCGGGTGGCTAACAGCAAATATGTTCAGACGGAATACGGGACTTTTATATTGAAATTCTTCTTTTCTGAGGCTATTGTTACCGATAGCGGCGAGGAAGTATCTACACGCGAAGTGAAGCGTATACTCCTTGATCTGATAGCGGAAGAGGACAAAAAGAAACCCATTTCCGATGAGCGTCTTATGGAACTTCTTTCTGAAAAAGGCTATAATGTGGCGCGACGTACGGTGGCAAAATACCGTGAGCAATTAGACATTCCAGTAGCCCGCTTGCGGAAGCAAGCCTAAAGTAGGGTAGTGTGTTGACGAGCAGGGCATACGGAACGACGATTGCGGTGAGGGGGTAATCCACTACTACACTGATAACAATCAGCAGGCAGGAAGATGGCAAATCTTATTTGTTCCTATTTCAACGCGGATTACACAATATTTTGAAGCGTTTTGAATTTTTCGATTTCCCTTTTCTCCTTTAGGAAAGCCGCCACAATAAATTCCACTGAAATATTTTGTAATATTGAGTAGTC
>JBEBWN010000027.1:0-18994 GCA_040392235.1 Taibaiella helva
GCGACTGTAGTATTTATTGTATAGGTAGATCGCGATGATGCAGCGGGTTGGGCTATAAAGCAGGAGCTTTGCTCCTGCCCAATTTTATTCCCCTACATAGCTTTCCCGGGTGTGTTATTACTGGTTCTCCTGGGCAAGCTTGGCGTCTGCCTTTTTTTTGAACTCGCGGGCAAAGGTCTTCATCTCTTCTGACAGGTCGGCATTGCGCGTGGCCCTGGTATAGGTATCGGCAAGTGTCATAAGTGTTTGAAAAAAGAAGTCGTTCATTTCGTCCACCATCATTTTCTTCGTCCAGAGATCAATCCGTAGGGCCGTTTTCTCCTGACCATCCCACAAAGAGAGCAAAAGGCCTTTAGCGCCCTTGGGGTCCTCTGCCTGGCTGCCGGTAGCATTCCAATCGATATGTTCCGGCATTTTCTCGTTGTCGAGATGCACATTAATATTAATAGAGTGTTTGTCCATAGCTATATTTATTGAGCTGCAAAGTTGCATAAATAAATGCTATACCGGCAAAAAAAACAGCAGGCTACAGCCCGGCTGTCATTCTTCACTTTCCAGCCGGTAGATATCCAGGCGCGAAACATATAAATAATAAAGCCGGTTGCGCTCAATGCGGGCCTCTATAAAGTCATTATCGCCGGGTAACAGCATGGATTTCTGTAAAAAGGTTTTCATGTCATAGGCTTGTAAAGTGTCGCCCTGGCAGTAGATTAGCTGGCTACCCAAGACTTGCATTTTTGATATGCCTTTGATATCCAGTTTATTCTTGTATCCTGCGAAGCGGTCGAAGGTATATATGCCCTGCAGAGCGTCAGAGATATATACAACACCGTCTTTTTCCAGGAGCGCGGATGGTTTGGGTACTGTTTGCGATTCCTGCCGCATATCGTTACCTACCTGCACCATATTTAACTGATCGTCGATCTTTTTCAGTCGCGCATTGACAAAATCATATACCCATATTTTGCCATCTGCCGACATGCCTACTGCCGGAGGGTTGTAGAGTTGCAGTTTTTTCAGGTTAAGCTCATTTTTAGGGCTAAGCATCCGGTCCAGCAGTATTATTTTCGAAAAGGCTGGATAATAGAGCAGTATACGCAGGGGGTTGGTTGCATCTATCCACCGTAGTTCACCATTTTGTACGGTCCGGAAATTGCCCGTGCTGTCACCGGCGGGGCTGTATCGCGTCAGGCTGTTGTCGTCGCGTATCAGGTACACATTGCCGAGGTCATCTGTAAAGATCGACCGGCCGCCTTCAATGGGAATGCTCTTTACCAGTTCCTGTGCTATTGAGGAGTGACAAAAGACGAAGAAAAAAACGATATATAGGAGTCGCACCACGGCCTTACATTTTGTACCAAAAGTACAAAAACAGTTCGTAGTCGGGAGAATGCTATTCCGGCAAACGCCGGAATAGCCAAACGGCCGATGTCTGGCCTGCCGTCCGTGTAATTTTCAGTAGTTTTGCAGAAATAAACGGTACGCAGTCTTGGGCGGAATCCCATAACAGCTACGGACCCGAGAGAAGCCTTTGGGGGCTATTTGATTGATGTTTAAAAAGAAAACATAATGGATTCTGTAAGTACGTATGATGTTTCGGCTTTATTGCCGTCCGGATTTTCGGACGATTCCAGGGTTTGGGTCTACCAAAGTAGCCGGCCTTTGAGCGAAAAGGAGGAACTGGAGATAAATGAGCAATTACATCACTTTTATACACAATGGCAGGCACACGGTGCGCCTGTAAAAGGCTGGGCCAGGCTGCTGTTCCGCCGCTTTATAGTAATGATGGCGGATGAAACGGACGTAGCCGTAAGCGGCTGTAGTACCGATAGCTCGGTTCGCGTGGTTAAAAGTATTGAGCGGCAATATGATATAAGATTGTTCGACCGGCTGTCCATCACTTTCTTGGTCAAAGGACAACCGGAAGCGCTACCTATGGGGCAGGTACAGTATGCTATCGACAAGGGTTATATTGGCGCCGAAACACTGCTGTTCAACAACCTGGTGGCGACGAAGAAAGAAATGGAGGAGCGGTGGTTGGTACCACTGCAATTTAGCTGGCTTAAGGACCGGGTACAATTAGCGATCAACAATTAATCCGCCGGTAATTTTTCGGGTCTTCCTAAGTTTTGCAGGGCTGTAGTATGGTTCGTTTTAAAATATGAAAACAACACTGTAGCGCGTTTAGCCGTATTTGTGGATTTCCTTGGGTTTTTTCTATTTTTGTTGCTCAACAAATAAAATATTTAACCGCTTATCAATGATTTTATCTGACCTGCGTATTCTTGAGGAGATTAAGAAAGGCACCATTATTATCGAACCCTATGACAGGAAGTATCTCGGGAGTAATTCTTACGATGTGCATTTAGGTAAATACCTTGCCGTATATGAAGACAAGGTGCTGGATGCAAAGAAGCACAATACGGTAAGTCATTTTGAAATACCGGAAGAAGGTTATGTGCTGCAACCCGGAGTGCTGTATCTGGGCGTTACCGAGGAGTACACGGAGACGCATGCCCATGTGCCATTCCTTGAAGGAAAATCTTCGACGGGCCGGTTAGGAATCGATATCCATGCCACGGCGGGTAAAGGCGATGTCGGCTTTTGTAATACCTGGACGCTGGAGATATCCTGTGTGCATCCGGTGCGCATATACCGGGGAATGCCGGTAGGACAGTTAATCTATTTTCCCGTGGATGGGGAAGTGGAGAACAAGTATAATACCAAGCAAAATGCCAAGTACACAGAGCGGACGATCCGCCCGGTAGAAAGCATGATGTGGAAGAATCAGTTTTAGAAAGGGCATTAGTATAAAAGACCTGCTTCGTTGTGTGAACCGGCAGGTCTTTTTTGTGTTTGCCCGGAGCATATATAAATAAACGTATATTATGAATCAGAATATAGCGGTAGGTGTAGTGGGTAGTGGAGCAATGGGTAGTGGCATTGCACAGGTAGCGGCCATGGCGGGCCATAAGGTATATCTATATGATGCCAACGTGGCAGCATTGGAAAAAAGTGCAACCTTTTTGAAGGAGACTTTGGAAAAGCTGCAGGAAAAGGGAAAAATAAAAGATGCAGCTGCACTGTTGGCCCGCATAACGTTTACACCTAATATAGGTGCATTTGCGCCTTGTGGCTTGATAATAGAAGCTATTGTTGAGCAATTGGCCGTCAAAAAGGAAGTTTTTGCCGCGTTGGAGGCGGTTGTTAAGGATGATTGTGTATTGGCGTCAAATACTTCTTCGCTTTCCATAGCAGCTATTGCCTCCGCCTGCCGTTTGCCGGAAAGAGTTCTGGGCCTGCATTTTTTCAATCCCGCGCCGATTATGGCCCTGGTAGAAGTGGTTCCAGCAGTGCAAACCCGGGAAGAGTTACCCGGCTTGTTGAAATCACTGATGCTGGAATGGGGTAAGGTACCGGTTATAGCCAAAGATACACCCGGCTTTATCGTAAACCGTGTAGCCAGGCCATTTTACGGTGAGGCATTGCGTATTTATGAAGAGGGTATAGCCGACATGGCTACCATTGATTGGGCCATGACGCATATAGCCGGCTTTAAAATGGGGCCGTTTACACTGATGGACTATATAGGCCATGATGTAAATTATGTGGTAACCGAAACGGTATTTCAATCTTTCTTTTTCGATCCCAGGTATAAACCTTCTTTTTCGCAAAAGAGATTACTGGAGGCCGGATGGTTGGGGCGGAAATCGGGAAGAGGATTTTATAACTATGCTGAAGCGGCTGTATTGCCGGAACCCGTTCATGACCACCTGTTGGGCCGGCGTATTGTTGAGCGCATATTGTTTATGTTGATCAATGAGGCGGCGGATGCCTTTCAATGGCAGGTGGCCAGTGCTGGAGATATTGATCTTGCCATGACGAAAGGTGTTAATTATCCTAAAGGTTTGCTGGCCTGGTGTGATGAACTTGGAGCGGATAGTGTACTCGCAGGGCTGGATGCATTATATGATACTTACCGAGAGGACCGGTATCGGGCCAGCGCCTTATTGCGTAGAAAGGGAATTGAAAGGGCCGCTTTTTTTCCTGGTTAATGCCTGTACCCAGCCGGAGTAGGAACCGCAGGCCGGGTATCACTGGATCAGTCCCAGTTCGATGGCTTTCTTGATAAGACTGGCTGAATTTTTTACCTCCAGCTTTTGTAGCAGATGGGTACGGTGATTTTCGACAGTGCGCTTGCTGAGGCAGAGGTCGTCTGCTATCTCCTGGCTGCTGAAGTTACGGGCAATCAATTTGAGGATCTCGCGCTCCCTCCTGGTTAAGGAGGGGAATAAGGTACGGCCCGATTGCTCTTTCTGAACTTCTCTGCGTATACTCGGGTCAAAATAACTTTCCCCCCTCGCTACTGTCCTTATGGCTTCCAGCAACACGCTTTCATCGCTGATCTTTAATACGTAACCCCGGACGCCATGGTGTACCGTAGATTTTATGTAGTACCGGTGTTCGAGGTTAGTCAGCACCAGGATCATAATATCGGGGTATTGCTGGTGAATAATAGGAACAAGTTCATCGCCCATAATACCCTGCATTTGAATGTCCAGGAGTAATACGTCCGGTTGCTCTTCTTCCAGGCCTTTCAATAATGATGCACCGTCCAGGTAGCAACCTATAATTTCCATGTCCCTATGGTGCCGCAGCATGCTTTTCAAACCCTTGATGAGCAAGGGGTGGTCGTCTATAATGCCTATTTTAATGATCATGGTTACTTCTTTTCCGGAAAGGTAGTGACAATTTCTATTTCCACAGTGGTTCCGACATGCTGTTGCGAGCTGAAGCTGATATCTCCTCCAAGATCGCTGACCCTTCTGTGTACACTTTTTAGCCCCAATCCGCTGCTTTGCTGTCCGGGTGTAAAACCTTCACCATTATCTTCTACGGTAAGGTGCAATAGGTTGTCCTGGTGGCTCAGTACCAGCACCACCTGTGTGGCGCCGGCATGTTTTACGATGTTGTGTATCAATTCCTGGACAATGCGGTACACACCAAAGCAGAATTCGGCGGGGAGCGCAGAGAAGGAGCCGTAGGTTTGTACTTCAATGTGGAGGCAATCGCCTTTTTGTATCAGTTCACAAAAGGTCTCTACCGCGTCGGGCAGGCTCTGATGGATAAGTAACTCGGGCACCAGTTTGTAGGTAATGGTGCGTAGCTCGGTACCGATATCATTCAGGAGTTGCATGATTTCCTGGTAATCATGCGTTGCGGGCAACTCCGGATATACTTTTCCCAATGCGGCGTAGTTCATTTTTGTGGCAGAGAGCAATACATTCACTCCATCGTGCAATTCGCGGGCTATCCGGCTTCTTTCTTCTTCTTCTCCTTGCATTTTGGCGTGCAGGCTGTTCATACGCTGTTCCTGCTCCATGTTCCGGATAAGCGCTTCCTGTAATTTGTTTCGTTGCCGGCTGTGATAGCCTATGCCGGTGGCGGCAGCCACGAACACAAAAGCGCCTATGAGTATAAAGGCATTGGTTCTTTGCTGACGATAGAGCAGTACCTTGTTTTCGGCCAGTTCGCGCTCTTTCCCGAGCGCTTTGTATTTGAGTTCCATCGCCGTTACCGACTTCACTTTTTCTGTATTGAGCAAGCTGTCGTTCAGGTTAGCATAAGCTACCTGGTAAGTGTAGGCCTCTTGGTATCTGCCCCAGGCACTGTAGATTGCGGAAAGCGCGGAATAATTGGCCAGGCGTTGCGTGTATAGTCCCTCACGTTCGCAGATATGCTGTGACTGCAGGTAGCATTGTTCTGCACGCGCGTAATCGGCTGACAAGTAATACGCTTTACCCAGCCCCTGGTAAACACCTGCGGAAAATGCAGATTGGCTGTCGTATTGTAATGCTGCCCGAAAGAAAGCGATGGCCTTTGCCTGGTCTCTCTGGGCATTGCCCAGGGCGTAATAAGTAAATTTCAGCCCGGGGATATTTTGCTTTTCCTGGTAAATGAGGAGGGCAGAGTCGAGATAGGCTAATGCCGTGGTTGTATCGGACCGCTCGAGTTTGATAGTGCCGATATTGCTGTAAATGCTGGCGAGGAAAAGGGTATCCTGAAGGTGGCGGGCCAATTTCGCCGCTTTTTCCTGGTAATCAAGACCTTTTTCCAGTTCATGTTTTTGCATCCAGGCCGTTCCGATATTGTTGTATACCTGGAGTAGAAGTTGACTGTCGGCTTTAGGCATTTTGTCCATTTCTTTAAAAGCCTCATAATAGTAGTAGAGCGCCGAATCATTTTCGCCCATGTAGCTATAAGTAGCTGCCAGGCCATTGTACAGGGAGGGCATCAGACGGGTATTTTTAAAGGCTGCTTTAATGCAGTAAGGATAAGCCCTGAAAAGTAATGCCTTGCTTTCCCTGTACGCACCTTTGTCCTGATAACAGAATGCAAGGCATAAGAGGGCGCCCGCGCTTCCTTCGTTAAACCCAATCTGTTTGCTGCGCCTCAGGGCTTCATACAGTATAATAATGGCAGTGTCCGTATTGGAAAGACCGTGCCGGTAGCGGTTGCTTTCATTGATCAATTGGTTGATAGTTTCCGGGCTGGCCTGGGCTGAACCCCATTCTGAATGTACCTGGCTGTTAGCAGAGGGCAGCCAGGATAGAAAGATAGTCCATAACAAGATAAGCTCAATATACCGTTTCATAGAATTGCGTTGTATCCGCTTCTGAAGATCAAATAAATATAAGGATTTTCTGCTTTTTGGCTTTTGCTTCTTGTCCTTTTATGGTTCAAAAGTAATTTTTCCGGGGAAACTGCTTTATGCTCAAATGAGTGTTTTTACTCTTTTTTGCCCTGGTTGCAGCTGGTAATTTTGGATATATCATTTCCTGCAAAAAGATCGAAGTTGGCTGGACTTATCATTATTGTCGCCACGGTTAGGAATACGGCGACGGTTTTCTGCAGATTGACAATATTGTTTTATTGTTCATTTTTTTATACTCAAAAAAGACAGAGTTATGAAGCGAAGTACACTTTTCCTGTTATTAACCCTTTGTATATTCCGCTTAAGCGCGCAACCGTCCTGGAAGCTTGCAGAGAATAGTAATTGGAAGTTTTTTCAATGGGGCGGCGTCCGGTTTAACAATAATAATCCTACGGCCGACACCTCGGCAATGAAACTATACTATGCTGACACCGTGAATAATGTACCGGTTAATACCATGGCGATCAGCTGCGCTACGGTTTCTGACCGTGATGGTAACCTGCTTTTTTATACGGATGCCTATAATGTCTGGGACTGCACTCATAAGCTGATGCCGAACGGTAAACAGAGTCTGCTGACCGGGAACGCTATGGATGCTGCATTTATACTGCCTTCTATAAGTAATGCCAATCAATATTATATTTTTCATATGGCCGGGGACGTGTATTTTATGTTCCCCGGAACACCTAATGCCTATCAGCTATATTACACGGTGGTGGATATGTCACTGAATGGGGGTATGGGCGATGTGGTAGATAGCTTGAAGAACGTGTTGGTGGATCAGCAACTGTCGGGTCCCGTAAAGGCTGTTCCAGGCGATAATTGTAATATCTGGATCATAACTCATGATATCTTCGAAACCCGATTTAAAGTATTTGAGCTGAATGCAACAGGCGTTCAGAAAACACCGATAGTATCTAATGTAGGGAATGGGCAGGCCGGGATGCTGGGCGAATTGAGTTTTGGTGGAAACCTGGCTTTGTCGCACGATGGCAAAAAAGTGGCTTTTGCACAAAATAGCGGAGATTTTATTCCTATACTGGAATTGTTTGACTTCAATACGGCTAACGGGACGTTGAGCAATGCTACAGTGGTGGATACTTTGGCTTTTATTTTTAATTATAGCCTTTGCTTTTCGCCTAACAACTCGAAACTCTACCTTTCCATGCTGAACCCGGGAGAGATCTACCCGGACAATCCCTATAATCTCCACATTGAATCCTCTCTGTTTCAATACGATGTAACTAAGGGCGGTGCAGGACAGATACAAGCATCCAGGGTGCTGATCTCTGACTCTATTTCGAGCTATAATAATGTAATGCGTATGGGGCCGGACGGGAAAATATACCTGCCCAGCTCTTACGGCAATGACACCAGTTCTGCGATCGGGTACTTCTATCCCTCATGGGAGAACCCCTCTACTTATCAGGGTAGCCTGTTCCATGCATACCTGGGCTGTATTCAAAACCCGGACGAGGCAGGAAAAGGCAGTAATTTTAACCGCCGTGCGCTTCCTCTTAAAAATTATTCCAGTGGTGCAGAAACCCTGGGCGGGATATTTGTAAAGCCTATACCGGCCGATACTATTGTTGCTGTAGTGGATACCGCTATCTGTAATCAATCAGATCCCATTTTGAATGTACAGGTGGATACCGCCTCACAGTACTTCGAATGGGAAAATGGCGACACCGTAACCCACAGGACGCTTACAGAAACGGGTATCTATTGGCTGCGGCAGGGGAATTTCTGTCATTTCCGGGTGGATACCTTTAAGGTAAATATCGAGGACGTTTCTGCTGTTATTGCGGTAGAAGGGCTGGAGTTGCGCACCACAGTCGCATATGCCTCCTATCAATGGCTGCTGAATGATACCCTTATTCCGGGCGCCACGAACCAGGTTCTGCAGCTTAGCAAGAACGGTTTTTACCGTGTGGTTGTCCGCACCGCAGGCGGTTGTATCGATACTTCTGATGTGTACGAGGTTACTAATCTTGGTGTCAATGATCTTTATGATTTGTCTAAAATATTACGCATTTATCCCAATCCGGCTTCGGATGTAATTTATATTAGCGGCGCTGATGCGGTTGATGTTTGTGTGCGTACTTTGGATGGCAGAACGCTAAAACAATTCAACCAGATCCGTACTATATCCAGCAAGGATTGGCTGCCAGGCGTGTACCTGCTTTATATTTTTAAACCGGACGGAACGCTGCTTAAGGTGGAGAAGCTGGTTCGGCAGACTCATTCCTGATACCTGGTCCCGGCTGGACGAGAGGGCTGAAACGGTCAACCTTGAGGGGGCTGTTTCAGCCTTTTGGCATGTATGGTTTGCAACATTATTATAAAAGTATTCCTTAATTTTATATCCGGTTAGTTAGTATTCGATGCCGATCGGAATAATCTGAGATGCTAATGGTGCTGCCAGGTTGGCGATAGAAGAACTAAGGAGCAGAATAGTATCGGCGGTAATAGTGTGAAGAATGAGCGTTACTGCGCTGTAAATATGAAATTGATGATAGGGGGTGTCGGAACGCAATGTTTAAAAAAGGAAATAAGTAATAAAACAACAGGATATGAATGCAATAGCCGTTGAAGCACAAATGATGGTGAGGCGGCCTGTGGCAGAAGTTTTTCAGGCTTTTGTCGATCCGGCCATAACAACGAAATTCTGGTTTACAAAGTCCAATGGACCGCTTAGGGAAGGTGTAGAGGTAACCTGGGAATGGGAGATGTACCAAGTGTCGACCAGGGTGTTAACCACGCGCATTGTTCCGGAAAAATTGATAGCAACGGAATGGGGCAACCCAACTACAAAGGTAGATTATGAATTTACCGCCCTTACGGCAGACACAACTTATGTAGTGATCCGGAATTACGGCTTCGATCTGGAAGGAGAAGCATTAATGCATGCTCTGATTGATAATACAGGCGGTTTTACGACCGTATTGGATGGATTAAAAGCTTACCTGGAACATGGCATAGAATTGCATCTTGTCGCAGATAAGTTTCCGCATGTTAAAAGTAAAAGCATTTAAGCGCGAAGGAAAAGATAAAGCCCCAACTAACTATATGCACCTGGCTAACAGCGTGCAGAATATGTTATTCACTTCATGGCAACCTGTTGACAGGCAAAGCCAACCTGCCAACAGGAGCATATGGGTATTTTACAGTTCGTCTTTGTCGAACTTGGAAAGTGAGATATTAACCCCGGCAAAAATGGTACGGAATAATGCCGGTTCAATAGGATACCTGCTTTGCCCGTCAAAAGAATACCGGTAGCCAAAAATATTCCTGCGATTTAGTACATTATCCACGCTGAGATAGAACACCGCAAACCACTTTCCGATTGATCTCAGGTGACTTATCTGTAGGGAGACGTTTTGATAGTCGGGGGTCTTGTCGCCCAGGAAAGTGCTGCTATTCGGGTTGTAGTAAGGTTTACCGCTGGCGTAGCTGAAAGTTCCGCTGACCATGCAGTTCAATTTTTCGATCCAGTATTTCCCGACAAGGCTAAGATTATGGTCGGAAATGAAATCGGGAGTAGCCCTTAGGGGGAAATTCTTATATAGTCTTTCTGTATTGATATAGCTATAAGACAACCAATAGTCCAGGTTCTTTATCGATTTTTTGTCACGCCAGAAGAGCTCCAGTCCCTGTGCATAACCATTGCCGGTATTATGGATATCCCCGTAAATAAAGCGGTAACTATTAGGATCATACCGGCCAATACTTTCTTTTACGAGTTCTGCATAGCTTTTATAATACCCCTCGATTCTCAATGTCCGATCGTTCTGTTGGTACATATAATTGGCAATGTAGTGTATTGCTCTTTGCTGTCCGGGACGGTAACCGTATAACAGGTATTGTTTGTCCGGGTTTTGATAGAACAAGCCCCCGGCAATGGATACGGAACTGAATTTGGTTGTTTTTACGGAGGCCGAAATCCTGGGAGCCAGGGTATTGGTTTGTAGCAGGTTGCTGTGTTCGAAACGAATGCCCGGTTTCAGAGCCAGCCAGTGCATGGGTGTCCATTCGGCTTCGAGGTAGCCGGCTACCTGGTTCTCTGTAAAAGAACCTATGAGGGTGTCAAATGTTCGTTCTACTTCGTAGTGTTGCCACTCTCCACCTAAAAGTAATGACAGGCTGGAATGGGCATACCAGGTGAGTTCGGAGCGGTATTGCGCCCTTTTTTCCTGGCTTGGCGCTGGCATTTCGCCCCATTTGGTATCATCATTATTGTAAGAATAGGATGCGGCATTGAACCATTTAAACTGGTCGTTAAAGTTCTGTTTGAAAGAGGCTTGTCCGTAGGCGTTGTCATTTTTCAAAGCAAAGTTCATGGTTTGCCCGGCTTCGAATGGATTGGGAAGTATAATGCCCGACCGGTTGCCGGAATAGTTACCCATTACTTTTAACAAGCCGCCACTCTTTGTTTTCCATACATAGCTGAGCGATCCACCGCCACCTTTCGGAACATCGTAAAAATCGTAGTTGGTCTGGGCGATTTTATAAAAGGGTGATAAATTGGTATAATTGGCCGCGGCACTGATACTCATTGTATTGTCGTTAAGCAGTTTGGTGCCTTGTGCGTATAGCCCGGCCGTATGGGCCCCCAGGTTCACCGTACTTTCATCAGGAAGGTCTTCGGTGTTCATTTCCAATACGGAAGACATTGCCTGGCCGTAACGGGCGCTGTATCCGCCGCTGCTAAAGGCTATACCTTTAAACTGGAAAACGCTGAAACGGCTGCGCTGTTGAATGCCGGGTGCATCGCTGAAAAAAGGATTCTGCAACACAAGCCCATCTACCACAATTGCGGCTTCGCTCGCATCGCCGCCGCGCACCATCATGCCTGTCTGGGCGCCATTACGTTGTACGCCAGGCAGCATTTGCATAGCGGCAACTGGGTCTGCGCCCGAGCCGGCTGTTGTGACGATGTCAAGAGGCTCAAGTACTGTTTTTTGGCTTCCATCGGCCGATCCGAAACTACCGGCTGTAATGCTTACCTGTTCCAGGGTATTGGTACTGTTGCGCAAGGTAAAGGTCAACGCGGGTGGATTGGCCAGGTTTATGCTTTTGCTCGCCGGCTCGAAACCTACTGAGGCTACCTGTATAGTTTGTTGGCCTTTTTCCGTGGTACTGAGGGCAAAGGCTCCCGTACTGTCACTGGTGGTGCCATCCAAGGTGTTTTCCAGGGAAATGCTGGCCCCGGAAACGGGGTTGCCCTGTTGATCTGTAACTTTTCCCTTTAAAATAACCTGGCCAAAGCTATTGATGGAAAAAATCAACAACAGGGAAATGATGGCAAGGGTAAATCTGTAATACATATTTTCTTTTTTGTATCTGCAAAAATAGGAACAGTCTGTTGTAATGGAATATTCTTTCGGCTATTCCCCGCCGAATGTCGGTCAATAACTATCCGTTTTGTTTACGGAAAAGCATTTCTAAAACAGACAGCAGGACAGGGGCCTTGCGGCCGCCGAGGTAAATAACTTAAATAAATACAGCATAATGAAGAAGTAAGTGGGTTCAGATAGTAACTTTGTTTACAGGGAGATTGGTCTCCCGTTTTTTTGACAAACCTGTAACTGGATTTTTACATCTGGCGTTTAACGAAAGGTTTTATTAATTTATTTTAAGTTTGTCCTTATACCAAAGGGCGTTTTAGATATGGCTACGCAAATTTTGACATTGTTTGACGACGATTTTTTTGAACAGGATAAACCTGAATTGGAAAAAAAGGCAGTCCCCTTGCCCGATAAAGAACCTCTTGTCGGCGAAAACGTATTGCCGGAAAAAGTAGCGGAGCCGGTTCAGCCGGTACCTGAAGCAGAGCCGGACGTGCCGGGCCGGGAATTGCCTATTGCCTTGCATAAGGAAATGCCCTCAATGCGCCCTTTGCCCGGCAAAGAGGAATTGGCGGCTGCAAAAGAAAATTTTGAGCAGCCAGAAAAGCCTGTTTTGGAAAAGGAGCTTAATAAGCAGTTGCTTACAGAACTAATTCAATTGGATTATACAGCCTTTATACACCGTGAATTGCCCGGATCGCCTGCGCCGGCCAATATGGACCGCGAAATCGGTGTCGGGCTAAATCATAAAACGGACCGCAGCGATACGGATAGCCCTGAAAAAAAAAGCATAATTGCACCGGAAGTCATAGCAGAAGAGGCTGAACCTGATGACTTGACTGATGACCTGGTATTTGAGGAGGTAGCTCCGCTGCCGGAGTGGAGCCTGGATAAAAATTATTATTCTATCGGTGAAGTAGCGCATTTGTTTTCGGTAAATACTTCGCATATACGTTTCTGGACGAACGAATTCAACTTGAAGCCCCGGACCAACCGGAAGGGCGACCGTTTATATAGTCCTAAGGACATCGCCGAATTGAGGCTGATACATCACCTGGTTAAAGAGAAAAAACATACGATTAAAGGCGCCCGCGAAAAGCTGAAAGCAGGAAAAGATACCGTAACGCAACAACTTGATCTCAAAGAGGCGCTGGTTGACCTCAAAGGGATTTTGACACAAATTAAGGAGCAACTTTAAATGTACAGATGAATATGATGCCGAAGTTTTTGGTGGCTGCCCTGGTGTCGCTGTGGGCTACCATGTTGCCCGCTGCAGCGCAACCGCATCGGGATTTTGACACACTTATCAACGAACCACATAATATGGTATATAAAGGGATCTGTACATTCGAAGACCTGGCTGGAGTCGAGGACTTTCATTGGCAAGAAAGAGTCGCAGCTTATAAGGTGCAACCGGAAGTACTGAAGTTATTGGCTGCTGAATTGCACCAATATGAACTGGTGTTGCTTTTGGGCACCTGGTGTGAAGATTCTCACCAATTGGTGCCTGGTTTGTACCGGCTATTGCAAGACGCGCATTACCCGCTCGAGAAGGTGCATATTATTGCCCTGGACCGGGATAAAAAAGGCAAATACGACGAGGAACGAACATATGCTGTACAGCAGGTGCCTACTCTGATCATGCGTCTGGGCGGTGTTGAAAAAGGACGTATTACGGAAACGGTCACGTCAAGTCTTGAAGAAGATATGCTGAGTATTATGGCAACGGTTGAGGACGCTGAAGAGAATGGTCCGGATGAATAATGAGGAATATAAAGTAATGGAAGAGCAGACAGTTCCCGTCGTTATTATCGGCTGCGGCCCGGCCGCGGCCGGTGCTTCGTTATTTCTGACAAAGGCGGGCGTACGGCATGTTATACTGGAAAAGGATGCATTTCCCCGGGATAAAATATGCGGCGATGGCTGTAGCGGTAAAACCACTTTCGTATTACGAAAGGCAAATCCGGCACTAATGGAGGAGGTGTTTGCAGATGACCGGCATTTTTTACCCAGCTACGGCGTAAAATTCGTTGCGCCGAATGGCCGGGCAATTGATATTCCTTTTGGCGATGATAAACAGGTAGGGGGGCAACCACCGGGCTTTACGTCAAGGCGCCTGGTATTAGATCAATTCCTGTTTGATAAGCTGGTAAATCCCATGGCTGAAATCAGGCAAAATACAATGGTAACGCATCTGGAACGCAATGACCATGGTTTTAGTATTTCATATCGCAGTAAGGGGCAGAAAATTTCAGGAAGGATTCATTGTTCCATTTTGCTGGGTGCTGACGGCGACAAAGGGATCAGCAGGAAAACTTTATTGCAGGATCAGCAGGTCGCTAAAACCTCGGCTATTGGTGTAAGAGCCTACTTTAATGGCGTAAAGGGGATGCATGAGGCAAATTTTATCGAATTACATTTTCTGCGTAAGCTGCTTCCGGGCTATTTTTGGATATTTCCTTTACCCGGGGGACAGGCCAATGTCGGGATTGCTATGGAATCGAAGAATGTGAGAAGCAGGCAACTGGATATGAAGTCATTATTGCGGGGTATTATTTCGGAGCATCCGGTTATCAGCCGGCGTTTTGAGCATGCGGTGATGGAGGACAAGATCTATGGATGGGGGCTGCCTATGGGCGTTCAAAAACGGAAAATATCGGGTGATCATTTTATGCTTCTTGGCGATGCTGCTGCGCTTATAGACCCCTTTACGGGTGAAGGTATCGGGAATGCTCTGTACAGTGGTATGCTGGGAGCGGAGGCGGCTGTAAAAGCCCTGGACGCGGACTGCTTTAACGCCCCTTTTTTTCAGGAACATTATGGCGATATATTATTTAAGCGTATCGGTGATGAATTAAAATTAAGTTATACTATGCAACGGCTTGTACGGTATCCTTGGTTGTTTAACCTCGTGGTGAATAAGGCTAACAAAAGCCCGGTATTGCGTAGCACG
Organism: Taibaiella helva; assembly: GCA_040392235.1. Classification (GTDB taxonomy): domain Bacteria; phylum Bacteroidota; class Bacteroidia; order Chitinophagales; family Chitinophagaceae; genus Taibaiella; species Taibaiella helvus_A. The sequence goes on from JBEBWN010000027.1 coordinate 15,017, forward strand.
ATCAGTAGTATGTTTGCAGACCTGGACATGCGGGCGCTTCTACGGCAACCCTCTTTTTACTGGAAGATCCTGACTAATCAGTAAGGCATCTATACCGGCGCAACCAGGTCGTTCTGTACCCAGCCCGTCCGGCCGTTGGGCAACTTTACATTGAGGAAATTACCCTGCCGGGCATATACTTCCAGAACGGTACCTTCCGGTATATTGTTCATAACCTTTCCAGCGCTTTGTGGTGTTTCGATCAGTGTTGCCGCGGCATCTAATACCACCGCTTTACCGCTGTCGCTGGCATCCATATAGGTAATCCAGGTCATCCCGGCCGACAAAAAGAATGCAACCAGAACGGCCGCCATCCAGCGACCGCTGTTAGTGAAGCGGTCTTTTAAGGTCTGACGGTAGTATATAAGAACCAATATGCCAGCAAAAGACAGGAAGGTAATCCAGGCCCAGGTACTGGTATTAAAAGTTTGTACTAATTGCTCCCACCAGCGGACAAAGAAAATAGGAGGGATAACCGGCAGCGGGTTCTGTATGCGTGCATTAGCCAGGGAGAGATTATCCCTGGCTTGCTTATTGTCGGGGTCGAAACGGAGCGATTTTTCAAAATGAAGGATGGCCAGGCCAACGTGATTTAGGCGGTAGTGTGCATTACCGATATTATAGTGTAATACCGGGTTTTCCGGATAGCTTTGCAGCAGCCTGTTATAATAAAATAAGGCGCTATCGTATTGTTTTTGCGTGTACAGGACATTAGCTTTATGCCACAGCTCATTGTTGCCCTTGTTTGCCAGAGCTATACCAGTCCCCAAAAACAGGAAAAATAAAATCAGGGAAATACGGGTATTTACCCGCTTACCGTTAACCAACATGTTGTAATGCAATATTTTTGTTCTTCAATACGGTTTCCAGTTCACCAATTACCCCCGCAGCTTCATCCAGGGTGTGTTGTCTTTGTTGCTGTCCGCCACTGGGACTATATAATGCCATCTCGCACTCCAGTATAAGACTTTTTACCCGCTCAATCTGTATTAAAGGCACATTTTTACTACTCAATTCCAGCGCTACATTTTCTTTCGATAAATGAGCGATGGGAATACTGAGCTTATCGCTTAGATACAACCAAATAGCTTTTGATATCTCTTCATAGAAAGCTTTATGTTGCCGCTGTGGTAAAAGTTTTCTGGCAGCCGCCAGGCGTTTCCAAGCCACTTTGTTAGCCTTTTTGTTCCGGAATAATGCTGCATTTTCAGCATATTTCTGTTGGCGGTAATGGGCAATCAGCATGCCAGCCAGTGCGGCTGCACTAATAATGTAGAGCAGCCAATACCAGATCTTTGTTACGACGGGTGCCTGGTCTTTTTCGGGTAAGGCAGCTTGGGAAATATCATGGATGTCGCCAGGCAGTTTTTTGCTGGCAATCGTATTATTGTAATTCTTGCCGGCAATAACATGGATTTTGATGGGTGCCGATTTTATGGTCTTGTACTCGCCGGTTGCCGCATCGTAATACGACAACGGAATAGGGGGAACAACAAAGTCGCCCGGTGTTTGCGGATTAATGCTATAAGTAAATATTTTGCTCCCGGTAATGGCCGGGTTCCGGCCGGTTATAGTGTCTGTAATGAGCGGCTCGTAAATGCCCAGCTCGGAGGGGAAGTTGACCTTGGGGTTGCCAATAAGTTTCAGATTGCCGCTTCCGGATATGGTGAAGGTGAGGGTAGCAGCATCATCGGTCGATAAGCTGGATTTGTCTACAGTGGCATGAACGTTAAAGCTACCCACAGCCCCTGTAAACGTTTCCGGTTGGTTAACCGCTGGCAATGGTTTTACATTGATTTTAACAGGCTCGCTGGACAGCTTAACCCGTACGTCTTTATAATTATAGCCAATAAATGCGTCCTCATTAAAGAACGGATCATCCATAAAGAAGGAAGCAAAAGGGTCATCAGCAAATGGATTCCGCCCTTTAACCTGTTGTAATACCCTTACAACCCCTTCCGCTTTGGCAGCATCCAGTTCCAGTGCCCCGGATTGTTGTGGGAAAAGGGCAGATTTTTTCAGGAGGAAGACCTGGTATTTTTTGCCGTTTACAATCTCCTCCCTTGCTTTGGGGGGATTGGGAATTTGGAAATCCTGGCTCCAGAAGCCATTCAGGGATGGTAGCTGTGTCAGGTTTACGGACATGGGTAACCTGGTGTACAGTTTGTAGCTGGCCGTTATCTGTTCTCCCTGATAAGGATTGGTCTTATCGACCTCTACTTTTATAAATATGTTTTTGTCAATGTTTTTTTCTCCTAAACCTTCCACTTCGGCGGTCTGCGGCGATTGTTGGGGGCGCCCCCGCTGTTGCAACATTTGTTGGCGAAGCTGTTGCTGATATTTACGCATTGCTGTAAAGGGATCATCATCGAAGGGGTCATTTTGTTGCTGGCTCCTGTCAGAGGCCATGCTGCCGTTAACCACCTGTACCGTGATACTGTTGGATGATACCATTTTGCCGTTAACTTCTACCCGTGCCGGGGGAATCGTTAAAGAACCCGTTTTGTTGGGGACCAATATATAGGACAAGGTAACAGAACTCACCTGCCGGGTTTGGCCGTTAACAAAAGAGATACTGCTATTGCTGGACTGGTAAGGGCCTCCTACAATGGAAAAGCCCGAAAAACCGGGCGCCTGGAAGTTAGAGGCGTCAGGAGCGTTACTTAAAGTGTAGGTAACCTGTAACTGGTCTTTAACGCCTAGCTTTTGTGTATTGGTCTGGGCAGAAAAAACCATTTCCTGCGCTAAAGCATACATATGTAACAACACAAGGACTATACTCCCAACTAAGCCTTTCCGAATCATATTTCCCAGATATGCTATTATATATAATTTATTAACCAACAAAAATAAAAATTGTATACCGCTGTACTCGTTAAGGCAGCGTTAATTGGCTTGTTTCTGCTTGAGAAGGCACGGTATGCAACGCTTAAAATAGAAAATAAAATGATATTAAGTATAACTCTTTTTTATGGAAATTATTGTATGGTAATTATTATCATTTCTATTTTTAAATGATATGCCCAGCCAATCGGTATAACTTCAGTATTTTTGTCGCTTCTGTATCTTTTTTATTATCACGTTATAATGCATTTGCCGCCGGGTAAAAAAATATATTTTGCTTCTGATTTTCATTTAGGCATTCCCGATAAAGCAACCAGCCTGCTGCGGGAAAAATTGATTTGCTCCTGGTTGGATCAGATCAGTGTAGACGCCGCGCGATTATACCTGGTGGGTGATATTTTTGACGTATGGTTTGAATATAAGAACGTAATTCCCAAGGGTTTTACACGTTTCCTGGGTAAACTGGCGGAACTCCGCGATAGGGGTATCGAGATTGAGGTTTTTACAGGAAATCATGATCTTTGGATGCACGGCTATTTCGAAGAGGAATTGGATATACCGGTTCATCACCACCCCCTGGAGTTGGAAGTAGGCAAAAAGCATTTTTTCATAGCGCATGGCGATGGCTTAGGACCGGGAGATCATGGTTATAAGTTATTGAAGGGCGTATTGCGCCATCCATGGGCTCAATGGCTGTACCGGAGGCTGCACCCGGATACAGGGGTGGGGGTAGCTACCTATTTCAGCAGGAAGGGACCGAAGCATAGTAAGGAGGAAAAGCAGTTTCTGGGAGAAGACAAGGAGTGGTTGGTGCTATTCTGCCGGGAGAAGTTAAAGGAACGCCATTACGATTACTTTATTTTTGGGCACAGGCATCTCGCTTTGACCTATCCGCTCAGTGCAGACAGCGTTTATATTAATCTTGGCGACTGGATTAGCTTCAATAGCTATGCTGTGTTTGACGGTGAAGTACTGGAATTGAAATATTTCGATAACCATAAAACGGAGGTTTGTAATGGATAGGACATTGGTGTTGATCAGACATGCTAAATCGGACTGGGGTGATGCTTCGATGAAGGACTATGATCGTCCGCT
>JBEBWN010000028.1:0-18958 GCA_040392235.1 Taibaiella helva
ACATACTGTCTGTTTTCTGTACTATGCACTGCCAGAAGGGTTCTGCTGTTCCTGACAGGCAGACCTTACTCATATTTCAAAAAAAACATTTCATTTTACCGTTTCTTTTTTTGAAATTTGCCTTACTTACGATGGGTTAGTAAGTAAAGCTCTAGCCGCTCCGGATTTCTTCACCGGGGCGGTTTTTTTAAACTGCATATACACGAAAAAGCCCTACAGCTAAGGTTTTCTGATTGTTGAACTGCTGGTTGGCCTGGCTTAAAATTAAGGACAAGAAGAGCCGCTTTATGATAATGTTTAGACTCAGAGTTCCGGGAGGAACGAGCGGGTAATGAAGGTAATTCAACGATTATCTACAGCGTTGAGGAGTATAAAAAATGGCCCGTATAAAGTGCAGGGACCATTTTTTATATTGTACTGTTTGCCGGAGCCCATTAGAACTTAGCCGCGAGCTTTACATTGATCAAACGGGATGTTAGCCGGTTGGGTACAGCATAGGTGCGTTCGCTGGTAAAATCCTGTATCCATTGATAGGAAAGCGTGTTCTGAATGCCCAGCAGGTTAAATACCTCTGCGCTGATCCAAAGCGATTTAAAAGCGCTGAAAAAGCTATACGCCGGATGGTTTTTCTTATTGCCATCGATCAGCAATGCAGAAAAGCCGATATCAACCCGCTTGTAAGCCGGTATGCGCCTTTGGCTCTGCGCATCAAGGCTTTTGCCCGGCGGACTGAAGGGAAGGCCGGTAGCGTACATCATATTGAGGTACATTTTAAAATTCTTATTGCGCGGCAAATAATCAGAGAAGAACATACCGAAATTAACCCGCTGATCGGTAGGACGTGGAAAATAGCTGCTGTAGGTGCCTGTAGCTTCGTTTAATACTTTATTTTCCGTTTGCAGAAATCCAATGCTGACCCAGGATTCTGCATCCTTTACCAGGTCGCCGAATAATCTTACTTCTCCGCCGTAAGCATACCCCTGTGCATTGTTGTTGGCAAAGTAGCGTATCCGTACATTGTCGTATTCATAGGGTACCAGGTCCCATAAGTGCTTGTAATAAGTTTCCACCGTTACTTTAAATGGCCGGTCGCCCAACATAGTAAAGTTGTAGTCGAGGCCTAATGCGGCGTGATAGGATTTTTGTGCTTTCAGATTGGTATTTAAATTGCCTTCCATAGCCCTCATTTCGCGGTAAAAAGGCGGTTGTGCATATAAGCCGGTAGATACCCGGAAAACGATATCCCTGTCCCAATCCGGCTTGATCGAATACTGGACACGCGGACTGATGATCAGCTCTTCGTTCAGGAAGGAGTAGTTGGCCCGGACGCCGAGGTTCAGCGTCATTTGGTCGTTCAGTAAAATATTATCCTGTATAAATGCCGAAATCCGCTCATAGTCTAACTTATTATGTGCTTTGTAAGACCGTGCCATCAACAGTGCAGAAGTATCATAAGGCTGGGAAAAGCCGGCAGAATCCCTTCTCTGCCATTCCAGTAATTTATCGTCTACTGAAACATAAGTACCGTCAACGCCCCATTGAATATAATGTTTGTTCAGGTCATGAGCCCCGCGCAAAGCAACGGTTCCTACGTTAGCTGTAAGATAGTTGCGCGCAAAATCATGAATGGCACCCGTACCAAGGCTGTACTTTTCCTGCCCGAAGTCTTTTTTGCCCAGATCGGCTTCGAGGGCGTAAAAACCGTATTCTCCCTCTATATCATACGTTTCAAACTCATTCGTTTGAAAACCCGATACCAATAGTTTTATCCGGCTGGCTGCACCCGGTTTAAAAGTAAGCGATGCACCCGCAAAACGGGAATCGAACTGGTCGGCTTCACTTCCCTGGAATATGGTTCTCAGTTTATAGGCTTCCGTAGCCAATCCGAAAGCAGACACGCTTTCCTCCGGCCGGAAGCTAAAACGATTACGGGCATAATTAGCTATAACTTCCGCTTCCCATTTATTGCTAAACTTATAATGGAGCAGCCCCTGTATATCCGTAAAAGAAGGATTGTACTGGCCTTTTGTGGGTTGCGATTGCAGAAGATACTGGTTAGATTTCTGGCGGGCGCCCAGCAGATATGTCAACTTTTTGTTGCGCGAAGCGCCTTCAATATGCCCCTGTACACCCAAGAGGCTCAGCATAACCGAACCGGCAAACTTTTCAGGTCGCTTATAGGTTACATCCAATACGGAAGAAAGCTTATCGCCATATTTGGATTGAAAACCACCCACAGAAAAGTTAACGCCTGCCGTCAGGTCTGAATTAACAAAGCTTAACCCTTCCTGCTGCCCGCTTCGTACCAGGAAAGGACGGTAAATTTCAAAATCATTTACATACACCAGGTTCTCGTCAAAGTTACCCCCGCGTACCGTATATTGTGATGTTAATTCGTTGTGCGATCCTACCAGGATTTTTAACAAACCTTCCACGCCAGATATGGGCCCGGGATTCAGATTAACGTTTTCCAGGTTAACCATTACATTGCCGGCTTCATTACGGGACCGTTTATCTTTAATCTCTACTACCTTTATCGTATGGGCCAGGCGAGGCAAAACAAAGTTTTTAACCAGGCTGTCCGGGCTGCCTTTTTTCAGGGAAAACCCATCATGTTCATAGCCTACGGAGGTAACTTTAATAAAAGTCTTATCTGCATTGGATACCTGGATGCGATAATAGCCATTCGTATCTGTTAAAACGCCGTTTTCTGTGCCAGCCTCTATCACAGAAGCCTGAAACAAGGGTAGGCCGTAGTCGTCCGAAACAATGCCGCTGATCGTAGTTGTTTGGGCTATAGATAAAGAAACGCTGCCCAGGCAGCAGATGAAGAAGAGTAAACGTGCTTTCCAATACATATCTGATGTCAAAGAAAACGAAAAAAAAGCACATTTATTATGATTGCGGGAGCGGAACGCAACAATATCGCGTCCCGGACCGGGAAGAAACCCTAATTCATATTTACGGGGAATAAAAAATGGGGAGCGTCTTTAGCAGACCTCGACAGGAATTTATGCACCTTTTTTTTATCCTTCACGATGCGGTATCGTTGCAGATCAATGATCTCAATGAAGTTAAGATAGTTCCGGGTAATCTGCATAAAGGTAAGGTAGTGCAGCAGGTATAAAGCTTCCTGGTGATTAACCGCAGAAATATTCTGAGTGTATTGTTTCCATATTCGTTTACTGCGTTGGAACATGATATCGTACGGAATTTTATTTACATTGTATGATTAATAGACATTACGTTTATGGCTTTTAGGTGCTTTAAAGTCTCTGCTCAGGTCGTTGCAGCAATTGCTGCGGGATGCAGCACAACTTTCAATGATAAAAAAGCCCAGACCCAAGGCAATTATCAAAATCAAACGGCTATATCTTGTACCTTTCATAATTGACTGTAATTTTCGACATTTGCTCCTGTAAAAATAAAGAAATTAGCGTTGCCGGGCACATTAAAAATTCTGATAGCACCATTGGATTGGGGATTGGGGCATACTACCAGGTGTATACCGCTTATTCGTTATCTGTTAGCGCAAGGGCACCAGGTTATAGCCGCAGCCGAGGGCGCTTCTGCCCGGCTTCTGAACGAAAACTTTCCCCGATTGGTCATCCTGGACCTGCAGGGCTACAGGGTACATTACAGTAGTAACAAAAGAGGGTTCACCTGGCATATACTAAAGCAGGTGCCCCGTTTACTTTCGGCTATACGTCGCGAAAGGGCCTGGCTGTTGCAGCTGCAGGAACAATACAGTTTTGATCTTATATTATCAGATAATCGTTATGGTATATACAATCCCCATGTCCCCTCAGCAATACTTACTCATCAATTACAGATACAGAGTGGTTGGGGAGCGCTTATCGACCGGATATTGCGAACAATGCATTACCGGTTGTTGCACAAGTTTAATGAATGCTGGATTGTTGACGAGCCGGGAGCGCAAAATTTATCCGGTATTTTAGGTCATCCCCGCCATAGTCCCCGCAATGCCCGTTACCTGGGCTGGCTTTCGCAATTCGCCCCGGCAGCCCGGGGTAATGGTCCCCTCTTACCAGACAATGAAAAACCACTGGTATTGGTTTTATTATCAGGGCCTGAACCTATGCGCAGTCAACTCGAACAGGCGTTGCTGCCGCAAATGCAGGGACTGGAGCGGTATCGTTTTATTCTGGTGGCCGGCAGTCCCCTGGCAAAGAGCGATCATGCATTATCTCCTTTTATTCAATATTATAGCCACCTTAATGCCGCCGAGCTGGCGCCTATAATGCAACAGGCTGATCTCCTTATTTGCCGTAGCGGGTATTCTACATTAATGGATATAGCAGTTATGGGAAAAAAGGCCCTGTTGATCCCCACACCCGGTCAAACCGAACAGGAATACCTGGCCCGCTACCTTGGCCGGAACGGCTATTTTTATTCGCGGGATCAGGCGAGTGTACATCTTGAAAGAGATATACCGCGGGCTATGGCTTCCGGTATTTTTCCCTGCCCGGACGCCGGCAGGGACCTGAGCAGGATGATACAGGTGACGGAACAATTACTGGACAAGTGTAATCTTTCCCCCCAATACAAGATCAGCGGGTAAGATAAAGAATAACCGGGAAGTGATCGGAAAAACCATCTATCCACCGTGTACCGGAAAAAGACCTGTGCGGAAAATCTTTGCCCTTGCCAAAAGGATTACGCAGTATGCGGCTATTAAATATTTCTGCATTGTTATAGCGCAATTTGTCCTTTTCTGTGGGCAGCAATCCGGCTGAGACCAGTATCTGGTCGAATAACATCCAGTGATTTTTGTAGACCGAGGTTCCCTCGCCATTTTTGTATAAATGCCACCAGGGATTGAACAAGGATTGCGTATCCTTTCCTGTCTTTATTGCGGTGGCTTTGAGGCCCTGAGTAATGCTCTTGTCTGAAGGATTATCATTCATATCGCCCATAACAATGATTTTAGTCCTGCTGTCCTTTTGCAGCAGGCTGTCTATTACCCGGCGGTTGGCAGCCGCAGCCAGCATACGTTTGCGCTCACTGATGTTTTCGCCTTCCCTTCGGGAAGGCCAGTGGTTCACCAGGATGTGCAGGGTGTCCTGTTCCATCTTGCCGGTTACGTAAAGTATATCACGTGTTCTTTCCTTTCTTCCGTTAACGCTGATATTCATGGGTAGCACCCTTGCAGAAATGGGTTTAAACTTTTTGGGTTGGTATAATAATGCGACGTCAATACCCCTGGGATCGGGCGAGTCGAAATGAAGGAACTTTAGTTTCCGTTTGTCCAATGTTTTGCTGTTCACCAGGTCTTGCAACACTTTCCGGTTTTCTACTTCCGCCAGGCCAATTAGTACCGGACCTTCTTCTGTTTTATCAATAGCCATTTTGCTAATAGCGAGGGCCAGGTTGTCCATCTTTTTACGGTATATGGCTTCCGTGTAGCGGTAAGCGCCCGCGGGCGTAAAAGCATCGTCGCCAGCTCCGGGATGATCTGCCGGATCAAAGAGGTTTTCTACATTATAGAAGGCAATAGCCAGGACCTGCTCCTTTTTTTGCGCTGTACAACCTATGCCTGTAATTAAAAAAAGTAAAGTAAATCTTATGATCAACTGCATCCTCTTTTCTATTTTGACTGCAAAAGAACAGAAAAGAAACAGTATGGCCGAAAAGATTTAATACATATGCTTCGGCAGCCCGTGCATATTATTATATTATTTTCTCTTTTATAGAAAAAGGAGCGGTACAACTATTCCGGGCCTTAAATGTATGAAAGGATGACCCGGTGCAGCCTTGAATTAAATGACTAAATGTTTACACGATATGCGCACAAACAGGAGTAATAATGGAGAGCTGTATAAACGGCAACAGTTAAAAAAACATAAACGCCTGGCTACCGGTTTGTTTTTATTGATGGCCGTACTGTATATAGTGATGACCTGGTTGGGGGGCATGCACCCCCAGGGCTGGATGGGCTATGTACGGGCCTTTGCAGAAGCAGCCATGGTGGGCGCGCTGGCAGACTGGTTTGCTGTGACGGCATTATTTCATCATCCCCTGGGCCTTCGCATTCCCCATACCAACCTGATAGAAAAAAGCAAACAGAATATTGGCGATAATCTTGGACATTTCGTAGTACATAACTTTCTAAGTTCGGCCACTATACGCCCTTACATCAGTCGTTTAGCGGTAAGTAGTTATATTGTTTCCTGGTTGGAACAAAAAGGCAATAAAGATGGACTGATCAGTGTTGTGGCCGATTTGTTGCAGGATATTGTAAAGCGCATGGACGATGATAGTGTAGCGGCAATAATGGCTGGCAAGGGCCGGGAGATACTTAAAGAAGTGCCCTTGCACAAGTTTGCTGCACAGGCCTTACAGTACCTGTTGGAGCGAAAAGAGGAAGAGGCGTTGATTACCGCCCTGGCGGCTAAAATAAAAACCTATATAGCCGAAAACCAGGAAATGGTGAATGAAAAAGTGCGGCAGGAAAGCTATTTTTTCGTCCCCAGGTTTGTAGACCGGAAACTTGCGGAAAAGATAACCGGGGCATTGAACCGATACTTTGAAGAGATAGAGCAGGATAAAGAGCATACAGTGCGAAAAGAAATTTCCACACAGCTGGCACTATGGGCCCATGACCTGGAAACCTTGCCCAAATGGGCGACGCAATTTGACCGGATTAAGAGCGAACTACTGTCTGAAGACCGGATAAGGCGTTATGCGCTGGATTTGTGGCAAATGTTACGGAAACGCCTCTTGGAGGAACTGGCTGACCCGCAATCGACCATGCTGCGGTACTTTTCAGACCGTATTAATGAAATGGTTGCCAAAATAAAAGAAGACGGGGGGCTGAGGGACCGGATCGATACCTGGGTCCGGCATACTGCCTACAAATATATACTACGTCATGCCGAAAAGGTTGCAACATTGATCAGCACTACCATCGGTAACTGGGAAGGGAAGGAACTTAGCCGTAAACTGGAGCTGGAAGTGGGCAAAGACCTGCAATTTATCCGTATTAACGGAACATTGGTCGGTGGTTTGGTGGGTTTGTTGATTTATACCGTTACCCGTTTGCTGAGTTGATCAGGTTAGTTAAAAAGCCGGGAACTGCATGCTTTTGATGCCTTTTCAGACGAGAAGCTATCGTTATACTGTATGAGCAAGCCTGGTAAAACGGCATGGTTTGTGCATAAAAATACCCGGGAACCTGTTAAGACCTCCGGGTATTTTTATGTGTTCCTGTACTGTTATTTGACCTTGACCAGTTTTTCTATGTGTAACAGATTATGGGCTGTGTCTGCAATTTTCAGGAAATAAAGGCCTTCGTCCAGGTGCCCGATATGTAGTGTTCCTGCACTACCGGTATATACTACCCGGCCGTCCAGCCCGGTTAAGGTCCAGCGGAGGGGTATGGACGACTGTATATGCAGTACATCCTGCATGGGGTTGGGATATATAGACAGATTTGCGGCCGCAGCTCTTTGTTCGTCGATAGAATTGAAATTGGATACCTCATAAGCATCGGAAGTGTCGGTACAGCCGTTCTCGTCGGTAACCGCTACTTTGTAGAAGCCGTTTGCCACCACCGTGTAAGCGCTATCTGTCGCGCCGTCGATCGCTTCATCATTCAGTAGCCACTGATAGCTACTATACGACCTTGTGGTGCTCAGCAATCGTTTGTCCACATTGACGATCGGTTTTTCAATAACATTAAAGACCAGGTCCAATACAATTGTACTGTCACACCCGGAGATATTGACCGCCGGGATAGGGTATTGCCCGCTTGCACTAAATGTATGGTTCATGAAAGTGATCTCTTTATCACAGGTGCTTATCGGCAGGGTAGAAGAATTAGTATCGGTACAGGAAAATTTGACAATGAAGCCGTCGGCACCTGCGGCCTTATATAAGGTGGAAGTTTGACCATTGGGTTCAAAATTAGCATTTGCGCTCCGGAAATAGCCACCTACATAAAGTGTGCCGGAACCATCTATTTTCACGTCATTGCTCTGATCTAAGCTACTACCGCCCAATTGCTTTACCCATAAAAAATTACCGTCATTATCCAGTTTCAGTATAAAATTATCGAGATTACTGCCCCTGTTTACCAGTCGCGAATTGGCCGTATCAGGTGAAAAATAAGCCGTACCGTTGAAATCGCCAACCAGGTACACATTGCCCGCCGCATCTACCGTCACCTCTTCTCCCACGTCGAGGGCTATGCCGCCACCACTCCGTACCCATTCTATTTTACCCGTAGCATCGAGTTTGGATACCAGGAAATCATTCTTGCCCCGGGTGGGAACATCAGGGAAGCCATTGCTGAATTTCAGCGTGTCATTAAAGTATCCGCCGATATATACCTGTTTGTGGCTGTCCACCGCAACAGAAAAAGAAATATCCTCACCCGGACTGCCTATAGACTGGGCCCATTGAAATATACCGGCCGAGTCGGCTTTGGCAACAAACAGATCGTACTCGCCACCCACCGCCGTTAGGGTAATATTATTGTTGGCCGGAAGGAAGGTGGCGGCTAATCCAAAAGTACCGGTAATATATACCGACCCCTGATTATCCACTGCTAAGGAATTGCCTTCGCTACCTTCCGTGCTCAACTGGTTGGCCCAGAGCAGCTGCCCCTCGGGATTATATTTAGCTATAAACGCGCACCTGTTTGTTCCCGCTTGCAAAATTTTACTGGCGCCGCCTGGGTTAAACTCCACCTGGCCATTGAATGAGCCGGTTACAAAGATATTGCCCTGTTGGTCGGGAGCAATGGACCAACCCACATCAACACCTGCTCCACCAATGGCCTTAGCCCAGAGTAGGTTGCCACTAGTGTCATATTTGGAAATGAAGATATCTGAAGCTCCTTTGGCAATATGCCGGATACTAGTGCCGCCGGGATTAAATTCAACGGTATCTGTAAAACCACCGGTCAGGTACACAAAGCCGTGCTTTTGGTCAACACTGACACATTGTGCCTGGTCGCTCAGCCGGCCGCCAAAACCTCTACTCCAAACGTGATTGCCTTCGGCATCCATCTTTAATAAGTAAGCATCCAATCCTCCTTTTGAAACAAGCTTGGCATTGGTATCCGGAAGGTTGAATTGGGCAGTAGTAGAAAAATACCCGGCGCCGTACACATTGCCATTATCGTCTACATCAATGGATTGCACATAGTCTGAACCTGTGCCGCCTATTTGCTTAGCCCATTCCAGGCCCAGGTTTTGTGCCTGGCTTTTAGGGAGCGGGCACAAAAAAAGTGTTGTTAGCGAAAGCATGGTTAGAAAAGATCTCATAAGAAAACATTTTACAGTGTAAAAGAAACAGGTGCCGGGGCCTAGCCATTGTACTTTTTCAACTTGTTATGCCATAGTTATTTGCCGGGGCCTACCCGGAAAAAGGGCCTGTCCCGGAAACTACAAGTTACAAAAATTATACCGTAAAAATAATCCCGCAACGGTAGGATGACGGGGGCATATAAGCTGCTGTACAGGACGGGCCCGAAAGCCGGGCTATTTTCTGTTGGACCTAACAAGCAGCTATACAATAGTATAGTGACCCGTAATTGTTTTCAAAAGCCTGGTTGGACGGGCCGGCCGACTATCGCTTTACTGGCGTCCGCTTCTGTTACGGTTCATCGGGGTGGGGGTGTGATAGCGCCGGGCTATGCTGGATGCACTATTCGTCCGGTTTCTTCAGTTCCTGATCAAACCATTCTATGACCAGTTTATCCAGTTCTTGCTTTTTATCGGAGAAATAGTGGTCTGTATCAAACGCTAACCAGCGAACAGGATACCCCAGGCTTTTTAAAGTATCAGCCATTTTACGGCCCTGATCGGGAGGCACCCTGTCGTCTTTTGTGGCGGTAAGGATCAATATACCCGGTTCTTTAGGCAGGCGGCCGGGCCAGAAGAAGGCGGAACGTTGTATCAGGGCAGCATATTTTTCCTTTTCGTACCGGGGAATACATTCTGCAAAAACTGCGGTTTCCATTTCCGGCCTTTGCTGTATCACTTCAAACAGGTCGGTTGGTCCACTACCTACTACGGCGGCTTTTATGCGCTTTGTCTGTGACAGGCAGAGGTACGTCATCATACCGCCCCTGGACCAGCCAAACATACCGGTACGCGCCGTATCCGCCTTAGGGTGGTCTGCCAGGAGATACATCAGGGACAAGACATCGCCTACATCAGCGCCACCAAACTCATCCTGCTCCCGGTAATTGCTTGCCGCCACCAGGTAGCCGCTGCTTGCCAGCCGGGCCACATATTGTACCAGCGTAGCCGGACTTAAGGCGCTGAAATGCCTGTTGCCTCCGCGGTTGAAAATAACGACGGGGTATTTTCCTGCTTTTCGTGGTTCTACAATATAACCCTTTACCACCAGGCAGTCACTACGGTAGCTAATACTATAAAAGCTGACCGAATCCAGGTAGGCATATTCCGGTTTTAAAATACCTTCATGGGTAATATTTTTCCAAAAAGGCTCCTGCCACAGCTTTATTTCCTCCTTAGACAATATTTGTCCGCGGAGCAGGGCAGGGCAGAGCAGGCTGAAGAAGAACAGCAGGATGTGTCCGTTAGCTATAAAAATATGTTTTTGCCGGTCATTCATCCAGTATACCCGATTCAATCACTTTTCGCACAAGCGTAGCGGTATTATTGGCATCCAGTTTCATCAGGATGTTAAAACGGTAACTTTCTACCGTGCGATACCCCAGGAACAGCTTTTCGGAAATTTCCTTCGTGGTATAGCCATCTACGATCATTTTTAGTATATCCCTTTCACGGGTTGTCAAGGTAGCCTTTAAAGAGGCTTCCCGCCGCATTTTAGAAGTAAAGTCATTCAGCTTTTGCCGTAGCTCCAGCTCTACAAATTCGCCACCCGCATGCACCTGGCGGATAGCCTTTACCAGGTTGTCTTCCGTTGTTGTTTTGAGCAGGTATCCCTTTACCCCATGTTTCAGCATATTGTATATATATAGTACGCTGTTCAGGTTCGTTAGTGCCAGGATAGCCATAGTAGGATATTTGCGACAGAGCAAAGGAGCCAGCTCAACGCCGGTTTCGCCCGGCATTTGAATGTCCAGCAACAGCACATCGGGCAATTTTTGTTCCAGGCCGGCCAGCAGTTCTGCTCCATCCTGGTATTTGCCATACAACGCAATGTCTTCGTAGCTGTCCATCATATTGCATAATCCGGAAATGACCATCGGATGATCATCTACAATTGCCACCTTTATTTTTTTCTGCATAATCATTCTCTGTTTTAATCGCCCGATGAGGCGGCCATTGCTTCCGCCAGCTCTATATGTATAGTGGTTCCGCTCTGGTGCGAAGAGGAGAGCGAAAAATAGCCCCTCATCGCTTTTACCCTCGACCGTATGTTGACGAGGCCGCGGCCTTTGTCGGCTACCGCTTTGGTATCAAAGCCCACACCGTTGTCTTCAGCATGGAAATGTATTGTGCCCTGATGTTCCCTTATTTGTATAACGGCCTCACTGGCCTGCGCATGCTTCACAATATTCTGCGCTATTTCCTGCACGATCCGGTACAGCGAAAGGGCCATCGAATGGTTTATTTTTTCCAGGTCGCCATAGAACAGCAAATCGAAGCGGACCCGGCTGCTGTCTTCCAGGTAACTGCAATAATGCCGCAGGGCATCGGCCAGGCCCAGGTGCAAAAGTGTTTCGGGAATCAGGTTTCTTGAGGTCTGCCTTATTTCGCTGGCAATTTCCTGTATCAATACCATTGGCTGCTGCAAATCCTGGTTAACTTCTTCGTTGCGGCTGTCATACTTTTTCTGTATCCGGCTTATTTTCATATTCAGGGCGGTAATCATGCCACCAATGCCGTCGTGCAGGTCCCGCGCAATCCGTATGCGCTCGTTTTCTTCGCTTTCCATCGTGGCTTTTACGGCTTTGATCTCGTGCACCTGCTCCAGTATCCTGATCTTGCGTTTATGCAGTTTGTTGCGGTGCCGGAAAAACATATAAGCGATCAGTACTGCCGAGACTGTAAGGCCGGTCAGGAACAGGATCATCATATTCTTGCGTTGCAACTGCATTTTGTTTTCGGCCAGGGTTTTATCCTTCAAGGCCGACTGGTATCGCGTTTCCAATTGCTGGATGTTCTTAACGCGTTCTATACCGGAAATACTGTCTTCCGTATGAATGTATTGTTTCAGGTGTGCCAAGGCCAGGCCGTTGTTACCTTCCGCCTCATATAACCGGGACAGGCTATTGTGGATTTCCGGCAAATGTGCTCCCAGCTGGTATTGCCGGGCCAGGGCCAAAGCCTTCCGCAAATTGTGTTCTGCACGGGCATAATTCTTCAGGTTCAGGTAGCCGGCGCCCAATTGGCACAGGTTAGCTACCGTATAGTAAGGTATAGCCCCCGAATCGATCTGTACCGCTTTCTCGAAATAGCCAACCGCTTCTTTATACGAGCCACCTTCGGCTAATAATTCCCCTATATTGCCCAGTATGCATTGCTCTAATGGCGGGTCTTTACGCAGCTTGCTTAAAGACAAAGCCTGCTGGTATCTTTCCATAGCCTCCTTCGGCCGCTGCAAAGCTTTATAACAACTACCCTGGTTCATGACCAGGTTAGCCTGTAGATAGTACAAACCGTTGCTTTGACTAAGAACCATTCCTTTATCCAGGTAATACAGGGCTTTTTGATAGTTACCGTTGGCAATAAGCAGTTGCGCCATGTTAATATAAGCGACCGTCAGTTGTTTCTCCCGCAAACGGCGCTGCGGTATGCCCGCTGCATGCTGTATAGCCTTGATAAAATGGGTGATTCCTTTGGCGTATTCTCCCATATAAGTATTCAGGATACCTATTTCATTATAGGCCATGGTATAAAATAAAGGGTCCTGCACATAATGTTCATTGTAATACAAGGCTTTCTGGTACAGCTCCAGGCATTGTTCGTTCCGGCCTTCCAGTTTGGCAATATTCC
Source organism: Taibaiella helva (assembly GCA_040392235.1). GTDB lineage: Bacteria > Bacteroidota > Bacteroidia > Chitinophagales > Chitinophagaceae > Taibaiella > Taibaiella helvus_A. The sequence continues at coordinate 12,960 of JBEBWN010000028.1, forward strand.
CTTTCAATAAATAATACCAGCTCAGCGCTTTGTTATGTTCTTCACCACTTTGTGCATACAACCGGTTCAGCAGGCTCCGGGCGCTGTCCAGTTTATTCCTTTCGATCTGCCGCCGTATTGTTGTTACCATTGCCGGCAAACTATCGGCCAAACCCTGGCCCCTGACAGGCCCCCATAAGCCCAATAGCAGGAATAATAGCCAACTAATAGTTTTTAAAAACATTGAAATGAATGTATTTATATATTTTCACAAATTAAATCAGTGTTTCCCTGTGTATTTAAGCCCTGCCTGGGAAATACCTTTGAGATCATGGGCATCTACAATTTCCGCTCCGGATCAGCAGAATGAGATGTCTAATGTACGTTTATTTATATGATTTTTATCGTTCACCATAAATATGTTCCTTTATGCAGTTAAACTTACTTTTTTCAAATGCAAAACACCGGTTATATGGCCTTTTCCTGCTGCTGTCCGGCGGTATACCGGCACAGGCGCAGCAATTGCAGACCGGCGCGCTAGACCGCTCGGCATTCTGTGCTGCAGACAGTGTATATGTGCCCTATACCGTAGATAATGACTTCCAGTCGGGCAATATATTTGAAGCCCGGTTGAGTGATGAGAACGGGAGTTTTAGCAATTCCACCCTTATCGGCAGTATCCAGGATGTATCTTCGGGTACAGTACCTGCCCGCCTGCCTACTTTGCTACCCGCCGGCACGCAGTATCGTATCAGAGTAGTGGCTACGGCAACAGCTGTAAACGGCAGCGATAACGGTACTGATATCAGTATTAAAGGCTTGCCCAAAATTACGGCTACCGCTTCGGCCACTACAGTTTGTGCTGGCGACAGCGTTACTCTGAAGGCCCTGGTGGGTTTAAGTATGGACCCCTATACCTTCAGCTGGGACAATAATGTAACGGATAAGAAGGCCTTTGTACCCACTGCAACCAGGTTATACACGGTTAGCGCCCTGGCGGGAAACTGCCGCAACACGGATACCATTACAGTAACCGTTAAAGCCCTGCCTAAGATCACGGCCTCTGCCTCTGCCACTACCGTATGTGCCGGCGATAGCGTTACCTTAAAGGCCCTGGTGGGTTTAAGTATGGATCCTTACACCTTCAGCTGGGATAATAATGTGACGGATAAGAAGGCCTTTGTGCCCACAGCAACCAAATTATATACGGTTAGCGCCCTGGCCGGGAACTGCCGCAATAAAGATACCATCACAGTAACCGTTAAAGCCCTGCCTAAGATCACGGCCTCTGCCTCGGCTACAACCGTATGTGCCGGCGATAGCGTTACCTTAAAGGCCCTGGTGGGTTTAAGTATGGATCCCTACACCTTCAGCTGGGATAATAATGTGACAGATAAGAAAGCCTTTGTGCCCACAGCAACCAAATTATACACGGTTAGCGCCCTGGCCGGGAACTGCCGCAACAAGGACACCATTACCGTAACGGTAAAACCCCTGCCCAAGGTCAGCGCCAGCGCCTCTGACAGTTCGGTATGTGAAGGCGAAAGTGTAACCCTGAAAGCCCTTGTCGGTATCAGTATTGATCCCTACACCATTAGCTGGGATAATAATGTGACGGATAATAAGGCCTTTGTGCCTGCTGCCACACAGAAGTATACCGTTACGGCGGTATCGGGCAATTGCAGCAAGAAGGATACGCTTACCATTACGGTATGGCCTTTACCCAAGGTCAGCGCCAATGCTACCGCCAGCCGTATTTGTAAAGGTAATTCCGTTACCTTGAGCGGACAGGGAGCCGCTACATATGTTTGGGATAACAATGTTAGTGACAATGTGCCGTTCAATCCGACTGCTACCGTAACGTATAAGGTAAAAGGTACGGATACCCGCGGTTGCAGTAATACCGCCGAGATAGGGGTTGTAGTAGACCTGCCGGTAAGCACTGAAACAGAAGAAGCCATTTGTGCCGGCTCTTTTTACGAGTTAGGGAAACAAAAGCTGGAAAAAGCAGGTGTTTATACAGAAGTTTTTGCTGCGGCCAACGGTTGCGACAGCACAGTAACGTTGACATTGAGTGTAACAACGCTGGACAAAAACCTGGTCGCTGATACCCTTAAAGGACTTATAGCTGTGGAAGATATGGATAGTTACCAATGGCTCGACTGTGATAAGGACAATAGCATCATAGAGGGCGCTATCCAGGCGGTATACAAACCCGTACAAAGTGGACGCTATGCTGTAGTATTGGTCCATGGCGATTGCCGGGACACCTCTGCCTGTATGGCCTACGAAGTGCAGAAAAGCTCGGTGGGCGACCTGCCTGTTTCCTACACCGGAATGCAAATGTACCCTAATCCTGCTGGAGACCGCCTGTTCCTGGGCTTCGATAAAGCGCTTGGTAAGGCCACCGTCCGCCTGCTGAATATGGTGGGACAAAGCTTGCTACAGCTGGATTTTGTTTCCGGTGCGGCTACGCAATTGGATCTGGCCAGGATTCCTGCCGGTATATATATAGTCGATGTCAGCACCGACCAGGTTTGTTACCGGGCCAGGATTGTAAAAGAGTAAATGATAAAGAAGCCTCAGGGCATAGGGACCGGTTAAAGCGCTTGGAATCTTACCGGTCCCGCAGCCTTTTAAATATTAATTTATAAGTGATTGTGCTTTTTGGTGATGCATTTTTACTTTTAACAATAGTGAGACACATGATAAACAATCACAACTACCTGTTCCTTTGGTTACTGGCTGCTCTCCTGCTCGCCGGCCCACTTTATGGCCAGGATCCGGAAATGGTATGGGCCCGGCAAAGGGGCGGGCCACAGTTCGATGTGGGTATGGGTGTTACCGCCGATCTGCAGGGCAACGTTTATTACTGTGGGTTCTTTGAGGGGCAGGCTGATTTCGAGCCGGAAGGCCAGGGCGCGAAATTCTCTGCAAAGAACAGGGATATTTTTATAGCCAAACAGACACCGGAGGGGCGGCATCTCTGGACCAAGCAAATCGGATCGGGGGCTACCAACCAGGCCTTTGCCGTTAAGACGGATATCCGGGGTAATGTGTATGCTGCCGGGCAGGTGGGTGGTAAAGCGCTGTTCGACACGATCGAGGTGCAAACCAACGGCTCGGAAGATGCGTTTGTTGCCCGGCTCGACTCTATGGGCAATTTCATATGGGTACGTCACCTGGGTGGCCGCGCGCAGGACATCGCTTATGCGCTCGACCTGGATCAGGAAGGCTATGTGTATATTGCCGGCACTTTCAACGACCGTTTCCAAATAGATACCGTTGAGTATGTCGCGCGGGGTTATACCGATATTTTCCTGGCCAAACTGGATCCCCAGGGCAATTTCGTATGGGTAAAGACTTATGGCAGCGATAACAAAACCTCTGGCGATCTGTGTACCTCCATCGCCGTAGATAAGGATAAGAACATCTATTCGGTAGGGCATTTCCGGCAATCGGTGATGCACCTGAATCCCAATATGCCTTTCGAAGACACCCTCAGTACCCAAAGCCTGAACGAAACTTTTATTTCCAAACTCGACTCTATGGGCAACCTGGTTTGGGGCAAGAGCCTTAGGTCTGCCTCGGCGAGCGCTTCCAGTTTCTGCTATGGCGTCCGGACCGACCGATCGGGTAATGTTTTTCTCGGCGGTAGCTTTTACGGGATGGTAGACTTCAACGTCCGGGGCAACCAGAATTATTTTATGACTGCCGGTTCCGGCCAGGCCTTTGCTGCTAAACTGGAGCCCAACGGCGAGCTGACCTGGGCAAAATCCATTGCTATGACCGGTATGCCCCGCAGTATTGACGTAGACCATAAGGGCGCCCTGTACCTTTTAGGTAATTATTCGCGAACAGCAAACCTGAATCCCGGCGGACAGCCGGCCGACACGTTCATGGTTACATCGGCCGGAAGCAGCGATATGTTCCTGTTGAAGCTGGATCCCGCAGGGCGCTTCGAATGGGGTAAAAGCATAGGCGGTACCCAATCCGAGTATCCTTTTGCCGTGTTTGTAGACCAGAAAAAGAGCGTTTATGCTACGGGCTATTTCGGTGGCTATACCGTGTTCGATTCCAGCCTGGCTGATGCCCGTTTCCAGGAGTTCGGCGCCAGCGATATTTTCCTGTTGAAGATCATTCAGTCCTGCAAGGACACATCACTGCTGACACTTGAAGTAACCTTATGCGAAGACGCGTATTGGTTTAACGGCCAGGTGTACGATAGCAGTGGCGACTATAGTAGCACTTTTATGAACGAAGCAGGTTGCGATAGCATGCTTCATCTCCGCTTAACCTTAAACGGTCATGTAGACAAACCTATTATTGGCGTAAACGGCTTTGTGCTAAGAACGGACCAGGCTTATGATTATTATCAATGGTTCCTCGATGGCCAGGCCATACCCGGCACTAATAGCCGCATACTGGAGGTGGCCGAAAACGGCTGGTATAGCGTAGTGGCAGGCAACGCCCGGGACTGCCAGGATACCTCGCTGGCCTATGAGGTGCGCAATAAAAGCAGCATCCCTTCGGTGGGCAGCAACAATACCATCAGCCTGTATCCTAACCCGGCTACAGACCGGATCCATATCCCGCTGCCGGCAGCCAGCAGGGCCCGTATTACCGGCATCGACGGCAAAAGCACTGATATCCGCTTCCGGGACTATATTCCTGTTGCCGTGTTTCCGCCAGGCCTATATCATATCAGCCTGTACGATAAAGACGGCCATTTGCTTGGCCGGGGCAGGTTTGTAAAACACTAAGGCGCTCCCACTACCGGCAATTTGATCCCGTCGCGTACCATAACACTTGTACACGACGGAATTTTTGCACATCGATTGGCCCCATGTAATGGCTTTTCTGAATCGCTTAACGCCCAATAACAGCTTCTGGCTGGCGCGAAGCCGTTTGCGTGTCCGGTATAATTTGAAGTGGATACGTGGAGCTTTTCGTGATACTCCAGTTATGCAAATATGCTACACATACTCAGGGGATGCCTCCACTACGGGCATGACGCGTTGACTGGGCAATATAGGTGCTTTTTAGCTTTGTAGTCGCTGTGCTACTTTTCTTCAAAGCATCCCAACTCAATCTATCAATAGGGTACAACCATTGACCACGCTAACTTGCCGCTTACTCTCAAACTATGTTTTTGCACGTTCTTTACCCCGAACTATCGGTCGAACATGGGGTTAGTAGATATTGACTATGGGATGTTCTATTGTTGTGCTACGTTCACTATAGAGATGGCTTTGCTGGCCGGCTACCGTATTTAACACCATAAAGTACTTTTGTTGCCGGGGGCTCAATGGAAATTGTTCATAGGCATTCAATAAGATTCCCATATGTCTTAGGTTTCTAAAAAGAAACCTAGGTTGACGACCATTGACTTTGTAAATTTCTTTTTTGCTTTTAGCTTTTTTCTTATTGGTGTTTAAAACAGTTTCCTTGCTATTTTACGATAGGTACGAGGTTTACCATCTTTATGAATCTCTTTACAGTAAAGTTCATCGATAAGTTCTTCCCTTTTTACTTGTGAAGCATTTAAAAGCTTTAAGTCTGATAGATAGGTTATATTTTGTGGAGCAACGTTAGCGTCCATTATCAATTTACCGTTGCGGTCATAGGTAGGTTATTTTTATCCGATGATGCAGTGGCCTGCTCTATTGGTGATGGCGTGGTGCTATTACCGAGACCGGGGACATCACGCTCCTGCTCGCTGGCCTCCTCGTCTTTTTCTGTAGCATAATGTACGGCAATGACATCACTAATCTTATTAGTAAGTTCCAAAGTCATACACTTGTGTATAGCAACAAACAATGGAGCGGTAAAGGGGGCTTCATCTGTATAGCTCCTGTAACCTAGAAAGTACTGCATATACATGTTCTCAGTAATGTGCTGTCTAGTATCTCTGTCAGTAAGACTCAATATGTTTGATAATCATCGCTCCGATAATAACACGCCCATTGATTGGCATATGCCCCTCCAAACTATTGAATAATCGATCATAAATGGGTACA
>JBEBWN010000029.1:0-18653 GCA_040392235.1 Taibaiella helva
AACTCCGCCGATAAGGCTTAACCATAAACAAAAGTATTTTTATTCTGAATCGCTGCTGATTCAAAGCATTGATAGGGAGAATGGGGGGCCAGCCGGCCGTTTTACGGTAAAATGATTTTTTATAATGGCTGGCTGGCCGGGCGCCATTATAAGGAGTATCTGAAACGCCGGGTACGGGGTAATGCGACCCTCTGTAGTGATTACTGGCTGCCGCAAAAAACAGTCGTGGCGAAATGCAGCCGGGCGGTAAAATTCAGTATTTCCCGCAGCTTTATTCCGGGAGCCTGTAGTAGCTTTGGTCTTACCTTCCCTTCAGGGGGGCGGGAATCTCGGCGCAATGAATTACATTTAAAAAATAATTGTTGGCTACCGATGCGTAATTACCGGAAAAAAAGTGTACCTGGTTTGCCGGGCACCGTATTTGTGCTGCTATGTATCCTGTGGACAGGGCCGGTAGTATATGCTCAGGGCTATGGCGCCGAAAAAAGGGTTATTGCCAACAGCGGGATATACGATACCGGCACGATCAAAACCCTCTGCAATAGAGCCGGGCAGCTTATCAAGATAAACCCCGACAGTGCGCGGGCGCTGTACCGGTTGGGAATAGCGCAGAGCCTCGCCTGCGGCTATGGGGCGGGATACGCATGGCATTTGCTGGGTTTGGGTAAATTAACGGCGGTGCAGGGACGGCCGGGCGAGGCGCTTTCTATCCTGCGGAAGGCGCAGGCCCCATGTGTCAAAAGCAAAAATCCGCGACTCCTGGCTAATTATTACCTGAATAGCGCGTATGTGTACGATTTGATCGGCTACCGGGATTCTGCTATCAGCCATGCGTACAAAATATTGGATATCTGCAATCAGCATCCTGGCGCCGATAGTGCGCAAGCCCTATCGGCCCAGGCATATAGCCAGCTGGGCAGGACCTATATGATCCGGAGTGAAAATCCTTTGCTCGCTATTTCTTTTTTCAGCCAGGCCCTCGAGATTGCGGAAAGAAATCACGACCCCTCCCTGCTGACCCTGCTCTATACCGGCATTGGCGGTTGCTGGGTTAACCAAAACCTGAGTGATAGCAGCAGTACGGACGGTTACAGAAAAGGTTTGCAGTTTTATGCCCGGGCAGCGCAAACAGCGAAAGCGTTAAATGATGATATGGACCTGGCCGGCGTGTATATCAATATCAGTGGCACCTATTGTAACCTGGGTATGCTCGATTCCGCAGCTTACTATGTTAACAAAGTCCTGTCCATGCCGGGCGAAAGGCTTAATTATAATGCAAAAATTAAAGCCCAGATGGTGCTGGCCGCCCTGTTCTACAAAGAAAAGAATTATGGCCGCGCGATACAGCATTGTCGGCAGGCAGCGGCCCTGGCCCGGAAATACAATGCCAAGGGACATTGGCTACAGGCCGAATATTATCTTTTCCAGGCCTGCCGCGCCTTGGGCGACCATAAACAGGCGCTGTTGCACCTGGAACAGTATGCCCGTCTGAGGGATAGCCTTCTTGATGAGGAAAAAATAAAAGCCACCCGCCAGCTGGAAACAAAATACCGCGTAGCACAGAAAGATAAGGAACTGGCCCGTAAGGACCTGCACCTGATGCGGCAGAAGTCGGAGCTGAAAGAGAAAAATATCTGGATTGGCGCCGGTGGCTTGAGTAGCCTCTTCCTGGTGGGCCTGTTATTGGTATGGCGGCGTAATAGCCAGCATCGCCGCCGTTTACAGGAAAAGCAGATCCGGTTTATGGAACAGGAGCAGGCTTTGTGGAAACAGGGCGAAAGCATCCGTAACCTGAACGCCATGATCCGGGGAGAAGAAAAAGAAAGAGCCCGTTTGGGCAGGGAGTTACACGACGGCATCGTCAGCGAACTGGTGGCTATCAAAATGAATTTCGATACCCTGCAGCTGAAGTATCCCCTGGCGGAGGCGGAGCCTGAATTTGAGAAAGCCCTGCAACACCTGGATGATACCGCCCGGGAATTACGGAAGACGGCCCAAAACCTGATGCCGGATATGCTCATGGAGCATGGACTGACCATAAGCCTGGCGGCCTACTGCGAGAAAACATCAGCCCTGACGGGCTTGAATATCCGCTTTGTATGCGAGGACTATCTTCCGCGCTTGCCGCTCGATTTTGAGTTGTCCTTATACCGTATGATCCAGGAACTGGTACAGAATATATTAAAACATGCACAGGCTTCTGTCGCACTCGTCCAGTTAAATTATCATAGCCAGTTACTGTTGCTTACTGTAGAAGACAATGGAAAAGGTATAGATACAAAGCAGGCTGAGCGGACCGGTATAGGGCTGAGCAACCTAAAGAGCAGGGTAGAAGCGTTACAGGGCCGTTTTGAGGTGAACGGGCGCCGCAACAAAGGAACCTATATATATGTTGAATTTGATGTACCATTAATACAATCCTCGATATCAGATGAAGATAAAAACAGCGATAGTGGACGACCACGTACTGATCATAGACGGTTTGGTTAACTTGTTAAAGCAATACGACGACCTGGAGGTGTGCGGCACCTACACTAATGGACAAAGCCTGCTGGGCGGACTGGCAGAACTTATGCCCGATGTATTACTATTAGATATACAGCTACCCGGTATATCGGGCAATGAACTGGTCCGGTTGCTGCATAAACAATACCCGGAGCTGAAAATTATAGCCTTAAGCAGTATGGACACCTTGTTTCATATTAAAGATATGATGCAGCATGGCTGCAGCGGTTACGTCACCAAACAGGCGCACCGGGGCATACTTCCGGAAGCCATCCGTAAAGTATATGCCGGAGAGGAATACCTGGAGCCGGAACTGAGGCAGCGTTGGGTGGATAGTTTATTGCAGGGGAAGCGCCAACTGTCGCGGCAGGCGCCACTGTCGGCAAGGGAACAGGAGATACTGGAACTTATCGTTGCCGAATACACGACCCAGGAAATAGCCGATCGCCTTTTTCTAAGCCTGCGCACGATAGAAAGCCATCGTTACAGCCTGCTGCAAAAACTGGATGTGAAGAATACAGCCGGCCTGGTTCGCGTAGCCGTACAAAGAGGGCTGGTACGCTGAACCGGCTAAGCAGATCTTGCTTAACGCTTTAATGTCTTGCCTGTTCATTTTGCCTTAATAATTGTCTTAATCCTACTGCTTCCCTTTTACAAGGCCTTTCCCACCGACCACTTCCCCAGTGGCGGTGCTGAAACGCAGCCAATACAGCCCATCTGCCAGCGGACTCAGGTCCAAAGCCTGCTTTTCTGTATCAGGTATCCTTATACGGCCGTCAATGCCGTAAACGCTGACGCGGTATTTTGGCGGCATCATTACCCTTACCTGTTCTGTGGCGGGGTTAGGAAAGATTTGCAGGTTTACCCCCTCTTTTATGCCCTGAATGCCTGCGTTGGCAACCCGGTAGGGGTCCGACAGTCCGCTGCAGCCTTCATCGTCCGTGACCATTACTGTATAGACACCATTTTCGCTTACATGGTATAATTGCTGCGTGGCGCCCTGTATTTCCTGGCCATTGAGGAACCATTGATAATCGGCGTAGGGTAGTGTTGTGGTTAATTCAAAACCTTCTACGGCTATAACCGGCTCTATGTTTTTATGGCTCAGGTTTAAGGTAATAATACTGTCGCAACCCAGGACATTGGGCCAGGATTGCCGGTATATACCTGGTTCGGTAAAAGTGGCTCCGTTTAGCGTGATGCTATCGCAAAAGCTGTAAGTAGCCGATATGCTGCTGGTGTCCGTGCAATAATACTTGGCAATATACAGATCGCCGTCTCCATGCGAAATAAGATCCATAGTTCCGGTACCCGGGTCAAAATCAGCCCTCGTTCCGGGTTGATGGCCGGGACTATAGCCAAACATACCACTCAGGTAAACACTACCATGCCGGTCTACTGCCAATCCACCTGCATTGTCGATCTCCGGTCCACCAACGGTAAAAACATTCCTGAATTTACCCCCGGCATCCAGTTTCAATACATACACATCCAAGTAAGGAGGGGAAGAGCTGCCGGTGTGCGCAGTAAGGCTAAATACACCGGGGCCGGGATCAAAATCTACTGTTCCCTCGAACATCCCGTTGCTGACAACATTACCGGCCCCGTCCACCGTAATTTTGCGCCCCAGGCATTCTAATTGTTTTACCCAGGTAAGATGAGCCGACGTATCCAGTTTGAGCACAAAAGCATCTGTAAAGCGAATGCTGTTTAACGGAAAGGCCACACCCTTAGGGTTGAAATCGACCTTGCCCTCGAAAGTCCCCGTAGCATAAACATGCCCTTTACCATCCAGGGCAATAGCTTCGATCAGCTGTCCGCCGTTTCCTTCCAGCATATATTCCCAAACCGTATTCCCATTGTGGTCCATTTTCCAGATCAACCCGCTCATCAGTGTCGTTCTTTTGTAAGCGCTGATATAGATATGACCGGATACGTCGCTGACAATACCGTTTCCGGAATTGCCCAGGCCGGAAGCCATGCCCTGTTTAGCCCAGGTAAATAGACCGTCCCGGCTTAACTTCAATACGAAAATGTCTGCGAATCCGGCCGTCATATTATAAGTACCTGTTCCCGGGTCAAAGTCTACTGTGCCGCCGAAACTGCCTGTGGCGTACACGTTGTCGTCCTTATCTGTACAAATGCCCATAGCCACCTCATACAGCGGCCCGCCAATCGATTTTGCCCAGACAAAATGGCCGCCGGTGTCCAGTTTGAGCAGGAAGGCGTCTATCCCTCCATTGGCAGATAGGTTTTGGACACCCGGACCCGGATCAAAATCTGCGGTTCCGGTGTAACAGCCGGCGACCAATAAATTTCCTTTGGTATCCAGGGCCAGGGCATGGCCTGTTTCGGCCTGCGGGGAAACAACATCGCCGCCAAATTGCCTGGCCCAGACAAGGTTACCTGCCGGGTCCAGTTTAACGACGAAAATATCGGTGGAGCCCTTGCAGGCTAATTTATAACTGGAATTAGGACTGGGATCGAAATCAACCGTGTCTGCGCCAAACCGGCCGGTGGTGTACGTATTGCCCTGTTCGTCGGCAATGGTATATAATGCCTCGTCGTAATCGATTCCGCCTATGCCCCGGGCCCATTCCAGGGCTATATTTTGTGTATAGCCCCTTAGTATTCCTATGCACAGAAGGCAGATTATTAAAAATCCTTTCCATGTTAAGATTGTTCGCATTGCAGATTTATTTTCCGGGTAAAATTACATATAACAAGATAAGAACATGCCTTTCTGGTTGCTTTCTGTCTAATTTTTTTCCGTCTTGGGGTAGGCGCGCTTAGCCTTTTTTCCGGAACCGGGCAAAAAAAAACCTGCCAAAGCAAAGCGCGCTTAGCAGGTTTTCGAAAGGCAACGGCCTTTTTATCTTTTCCTCTTGGGTAGTTTTACCTTACTTTCATTTCCTGCAATCAGGCGTGTAATATTTTTGTGATGGGTAAGCACTACCATACAGGCTGTAGCTATAGCGAATATTTTGTAGGACATCTCCGGGGCCTGCTCTTTGAAAATGAACAGGATCAGTAAGGGAAAAGCAATGCTGGCTGCCATAGAGCTTAAAGATACATACCTCGTTAAGAACAGCATCAGCAAAAATACAGCTATCAGGCTTACGGCCACGATAGGATGAATGCCCAATATCATACCAAAAAGGGTGGCAATACCTTTTCCGCCTCTGAAATCAGCCCAGATGGGGAAAATATGTCCTATAACAGAACAAAGGCCCAAACCAACCTGTAAATTTGTAAGTTGCTCTGAGCCAATTCCATATATGGAAAGATAAGATAATTTAACCGCTATAAACCCCTTCAGCATATCTACGATCATTACCCCTATTCCTGCTTTTTTACCCAGTACTCTGAACGTATTAGTCGCACCTGCATTTCCACTTCCATGTTCCCGGATATCCAATCCGTAGATTTTTTTACTTACCCAAACTGCTGTAGGAATAGAACCGATCAGATATGCACATATGAGCAAAAATATAATGTTCATTTATAATTTTAAGGTTGGTTGAGGGCGACAAATATAAGGAAGATTTTTAGGAAATGATAATCGGCTTCAAAATCATTGATTTAGAAGCTAGTTGGATATAGAGATATCCGGATATATAGATTAATATTAGTATATAGGTAAAGATTACCCGAGCCGGGAGCCGATAGTCATCTTTAAAAAACTACCCTGTTTAATTCTGGATTTTGCTTTTACTTAACAATTTATATCCTTTACTTTGCGCCAGAACTTTAGGGGTGTCTGTATGTACAGGCTGAGAGTTACCCTTTGAACCTGATCTGGTTAATACCAGCGTAGGGAAAAGTAGCCGAACCGGTTTTTCGTGCGTCCTGCACGACCTAGGCCATTCCTAAAGATCATAATATTTATCTCTGAAAAAAGGAATGAGTAATGGAATTGACCGTTAATCACAATCTGAAAATTTACCCCGAAGGCCTGGCTACACTGCAGGATCTGATGAACAGGGAAGCGCCCGGAAAAACAAAGGGAATTGCTGTAGCGCAAAATAACCGGGTTATACCACAAGCAGCGTGGTCGCTCACTACAGTGCAACCCGGCGACCAGATACTGATCATTATGGCTGCACAAGGCGGTTAATCTTCTCTTTTTCCAATAAAATTGAAATAATATGTCACAGGAACACCAGATATCCCGGCAGCCTTTCCCGGCTTCCCGGAAAGTATATTACCCGGGCAGGCTACATCCCATTAAAGTAGCTATGCGGGAAATTCAATTGCATCCTACGCGGCTGGGTAATGGTAACCAGGAGGATAATCCACCGGTAACGGTATACGATACTTCGGGACCTTACACCGACCCCGGCGCTGCTATCGACATCCGCGAGGGCTTGCCCCGTATACGGGAACAATGGATTGTGGAACGCGGCGACGTGGACCTGCTGGACGAAGTGAGCTCGGACTACGGCAGGATGCGCCGGGCCGACGAAAAGCAAGATGCGTTGCGCTTTGTATGCCGGCATCGGTCGAAAGTGGCTAAGCAGGGCTGTAATGTTACGCAATTGCACTACGCGCGGCAGGGCATCATTACGGCAGAAATGGAATATGTGGCTATCCGGGAAAACCAGAAGAGGGAACAGCTGGACAGGGCAACTGAAGCTATGCGGCAACAGCATGCGGGTATGCCCTTTGGTACCGGCCGGCCCCAGACTGTAATTACACCAGAGTTTGTGCGGGAGGAAATAGCCGCGGGCCGGGCTATCATTCCCAATAATATCAACCACCCGGAAAGCGAGCCCATGATCATCGGACGGAATTTCCTGGTCAAGATCAATGCTAATATTGGTAATAGTGCCTTGGGCTCCGGCATAGAAGAGGAAGTGGAGAAGGCGGTCTGGGCCTGCCGCTGGGGCGCTGATACGATCATGGACCTCTCGACAGGTAAGAATATTCATGAAACAAGGGAATGGGTTATCCGTAATTCGCCCGTGCCGATAGGTACTGTGCCGATATACCAAGCACTGGAAAAGGTAAAGGGTGTAGCGGAAAATCTGACCTGGGAAATATTCCGGGATACGCTGATCGAACAGGCGGAACAAGGCGTTTCTTACTTCACTATACATGCCGGGGTATTGCTGCGCTACATTCCCTTGACGGCATCCAGGGTTACGGGCATTGTGTCGCGTGGCGGTTCTATAATGGCTAAATGGTGTCTGTACCACCACAAGGAAAATTTTTTATATACTCATTTCGAAGAGATTTGCGCGATCATGAAGCGCTATGATGTGGCTTTTTCACTGGGCGACGGACTGCGCCCCGGTTCTATAGCCGATGCCAATGACGCTGCCCAGTTTGCAGAACTGGAAACCCTGGGCGCGTTAACAAAAATAGCCTGGGCACATGATGTCCAGGTAATGATCGAAGGGCCGGGACATGTGCCCATGCACCTGATTAAAGAAAATATGGATAAACAGTTGCGCGAATGCCATGAGGCGCCCTTCTACACATTGGGCCCTTTAACTACGGATATTGCGCCGGGTTACGACCATATTACTTCGGCTATTGGCGCGGCGATGATCGGCTGGTACGGTTGCGCTATGCTTTGTTATGTTACGCCTAAGGAGCACCTGGGCCTGCCGAACAAGAAAGATGTAAAGGACGGGGTGATCGCTTATAAGCTGGCCGCCCATGCCGCAGACCTGGCCAAGGGGCACCCCGGCGCACAATACCGCGACAACACGCTGAGTAAGGCCCGCTTCGAATTTCGCTGGGAAGACCAGTTCAATCTTTCTCTCGATCCGGAAACAGCCCGTTCGTATCATGATGAAACGCTGCCTGCAGATGCAGCGAAAGTGGCTCATTTTTGTTCGATGTGCGGACCGAAATTTTGTTCGATGAAAATAACGCAGGAAATAAGAGATGCGACCGAACGGGCCATGTCAGAGAAATCGAAAGAGTTTATAGAAAAGGGCGGGGAGCTTTACGTATGATTATTGCAGTTACTCCCGAAGTCAGCCTCCCGGGCGAAACACGCCTGGTAACTGCTTTGTTGGATGCAGGCCTGGATAGGCTGCATATCCGGAAACCCGGATATACTGCCGGAGCATTGTGCCGTTATGTTGACCGTTTGGCTACCCGCCATAGGGAGCGGCTGGTATTGCATACCTGCCACGATATAGCGGCATACCTCGGCATCCGGCGATTACATGTACCGGAGGCGCGGCGCCTGACTATGTTGCCGGAAACAATGCTGCCGGACAGCGTATATAGTACTTCGGTGCATAGCATAGAAGACTTCAATTCTCTGGAGCCTTCCTGGTCGTACGCCTTAATCAGCCCTGTTTTTCCCAGTATTACCAAGCCGGGTTATGGAATAGGGGCCACGGTACTCGGCACGCTTCGCAGGAGGCAAAACCGGTACGTGCATATGGTGGCTTTAGGCGGAATTTCTGTAAAGGGCATAGCCCTGCTGAAGCAGGAACAGGTAGATGGTATGGCGCTGGCCGGGACCTTATGGCAAAGTGCTGCTCCTCTGACCGAGTGGGAAAAATGCCGCCAGGCCTGGAATACCGTTCCATGATTTCGGAGCTTGCTTTTTGCACTTCGTGGGGGGCTGTCTTTTCCCCTTTGACGTAACAACAACGCCCGTTATCCTTCGGGACAAGGAATAAACGTTTTTTCTTTTTGATGTAAATTATAGAATATCTGCCCAATGATGACTTACCCCCGAGTACAATATATATCCCAGGGCCGTAGTAGCGAGGAACAAAAACGCCATGTAGAAGATGTACTGAAAGCCGGTGTGCGGTGGATTCAATTACGCTGTAAGGATATTCCGGACAAGGCTGAGCTTTTTGCCCTGGCAAAAGATATCAGAGCGCTGTGCCAGCGGAGCGGTGCGGTATGTATCATAAATGATCATGTGGATATTGCGCTGGCTGTAGGGGCGGATGGCGTACACCTGGGTTTGAAAGATATGCCTATTCCGGATGCCCGGAAAATATTAGGTGATCAAAAGATAATAGGGGGTACTGCAAATACTTTTGACGATGTGCGGCAGCGTATGCAGGAGGGCTGCAACTATATAGGTCTTGGACCATTACGGTATACCGCAACAAAGGCAGGGTTGAGTCCGCTATTGGGAGTAGCGGGTTATAGGGCAATAATGGCTGGTTTAAAAGAGGCACGAAAAGTGCCACCACCTGTATATGCCATAGGGGGAATAGTTAGCGGCGACCTGGAGGCGCTATTGTCCGCAGATGTATATGGTGTTGCCATTTCCGGTTTGCTGACGGACGATCCGGAACGTTTTCGCACCTTGCAACAGTATATACCGGAGGCCGGTTTGCAGTGACGCGCTATTAATTTTTGAAAAAAAATGATATATTAAATGAAACAGCTGGTTATCGCGGGTAAGATCTTTAATTCCCGCCTCTTCCTGGGATCAGGCAAGTTTGGCAATTTGAAACAAATGCAGGAGGCGGTACGGGCTTCCGGTACAGAATTGGTAACACTTGCCCTGAAGCGGGTAGAGGAACAACAGGTGGCAGGGGAAGAAGGCCTTGCCGGGCATCTGGCAATTCCGGGATTGAGCCTGCTGCCGAATACATCCGGGGCAAGAAATGCAGCAGAGGCTGTTTTGGCAGCACAACTGGCCCGCGAAGCGATGGAGACGAACTGGCTGAAGCTGGAAATACACCCTGATCCGCGCTATTTGCTACCCGATGCCCGGGAAACGTTGAAAGCGACCGAAATGCTTGCAAAAATGGGGTTTATAGTACTGCCGTATATCCATGCCGATCCTGTATTGTGCAAGCAATTGGAAGATGCCGGAACGGCTGCCGTAATGCCTCTGGGCGCGCCTATTGGCAGCAATAAAGGACTTAAAACGATCGATTTTCTCGAAATCATTATCGAACAAAGCAGGGTACCGGTTATTATTGACGCCGGCCTGGGGGCGCCTTCGGATGCTGCCAAGGCCATGGAGATTGGCGCAGACGCTGTGCTGGTGAATACCGCTATTGCTGTCGCCACCGATCCGGTGTTGATGGCTGCCGCTTTCCGGGACGCTGTTTTGGCCGGCCGTTGCGCGTTTGAGGCTGGACTGGCTGGTATTACGGATACGGCTAATGCCTCGAGCCCCCTGACCTCTTTTTTAATGGATGAATAGCCCTATGGAACAATTCGGAAAAATATGGGAACAATATTCCTGGCAGGAAATCAGTGAACGTTTGAAGGAGGTCAGGGTAGAAGACGTACGCCGGAGTATAAAAAAGCAGAAGCGGGACCTGGACGACTTCCTGGTACTGATTGCACCGGCAGCGCAATCAGAACTGGAATCTATGGCCCGGTTATCGGGTGCACAGACACGGAAACGCTTTGGCAGGACTATACAGCTTTATGCGCCCTTGTACCTGAGCAACGAATGTCAAAATATTTGTACTTATTGTGGCTTCAGCCTGGAGAACCCGGTTCGAAGACGTACACTGAACGACAGGGAGATACTGGAAGAGGCCGCCGTATTGCAATCTATGGGCGTAGAACATGTACTGCTCGTTACCGGCGAAGCAAATAATCGGGTGAACCTGCTTTATTTTTTGAACGCCATTGCTTTATTAAGACCTTACTTTGTTCATATTTCTCTTGAAGTGCAGCCTTTGTCGGAACAGGAATACCGCTTGTTACAAGAGGCTGGCGTATATGCAATACTGGTGTACCAGGAAACGTATCATAAAGAGGCTTACAAACAGTATCATCCCAAAGGGAAGAAATCTAACTTCGATTTCAGGTTGGATACGCCGGACCGGATTGGCAGGGCCGGCTTGCACAAAACAGGGCTGGGCGTTTTGCTGGGCCTGGAGGATTGGCGCGTGGACAGCTTCTTCACGGCTGTGCATATTGATTACCTGCAGAAACGGTATTGGCAGTCCCGTTATTCCGTTTCTTTTCCCCGGTTGCGGCCGGCAGAGGGAATTATCGAACCCAATTTTATTATGAAGGATCGCGATCTGTTGCAGTTGATCTGCGCCTACAGGCTATGGAACGAGGATTTGGAGCTATCCCTTTCCACGCGCGAACATGCGCTTTTCCGCGATCATGTTATCCCCCTGGGCATTACCAGCATGAGTGCGGCATCCAAGACCAACCCGGGCGGCTATTCTGTAGATCCGCAGTCTCTTGAACAATTTGAAATCAGCGACGAGCGTTCCCTGGCCGAGATTATGGACGTCATCAGGCGGGCGGGATATGACCCGGTCCGCAAAGACTGGCACCGGGCCTATTGTGGAACAGGCGACATGGTCCGGGGCGCCTGATACCTGTTTATATCCTACAGGCAGGTTCCCACTACTATTTTCTATTCAAAACACTATATCATGAGCAAGGAAATAAATTTTGCGCGCTATAGCCGGCAGATCTTCATTGATGATATCGGCGTTGCCGGGCAGCGGAAAATAATGTCGGCCCGGGTACTTGTAGTTGGTTTGGGCGGTCTGGGCAGTCCTGTACTGCAATACCTGGCTGCTGCAGGGCTGGGGCATATCGGGTTGATGGATTTCGACCAGGTGGAATGGCATAATCTGAACCGGCAGATCCTGCACAGGGAAACTTCCGTAGGGATGTTGAAGACAGACAGCGCGCTCGAAAACCTAAGCCGGCTAAACAGCCAAGTGCAATACCAGGTTTTCCGCGAACGTTTTGACGCGGATCAGGCTGCCGGCCGGATCCGCGATTTCGATATATTGGTAGATGCCTCTGATAACTTTACCACCCGCTATGCCCTGAACGACGCCTGTTTGAAGCAGGGCAAGCCATTGGTTTATGGTAGTGTACAGGCTTACCAGGGACAGCTGGCCGTATTTCATCTTAATGGAAGCCGGCACCTGAGACACCTTTTTCCCAATGAGCCCGGCCCGGAAGATCAGGCTAATTGCGATAGCAACGGTGTCCTGGGACCGCTTCCCGGTATTATAGGATCAATGATGGCTATGGAAGTATTGAAAGTCGTACTTGGCCGTTCCGACATGGCCAACCGTTTATTATTAGTGGATACAATGCCCTGGCGCTTTAGTATATTGGATTATTAGACGGCTGTCTTATGTAGGTATTGTTGTCTTCCTGTTCCTACGCTGGTGCACCTGGCCCTAGCATGTACCGGCTATAGGTATCGTGTATAATAAATACGCCAACAACTATCTCCGCTCCAGCAGCACAGAGGCCAATGCTATCAGGGCGGGTAAAGCTTGTATAAAGAATATTTTCCGGGAGGCGGTAAGGCCGCCATATATGCCGGCAAGAACAACGCAAACCAGGAAAAAGATCCGGACGTTTTGAACCCATGCCATATTATCTATAAAGAAAGACCAGGCGAGGCCCGCGGCTAAAAATCCATTGTACAAACCCTGGTTGGCAGCCAGGGTTCGGGTAGGTTGAAACAGCTCAGGAGCCAGCGCACCTTTAAATGCCTGTTTGCCTTTGGTTTCCCAGGCAAACATTTCCAGCCATAGAATATAGAGGTGCTCCAGGGCAATAATAGCGGTTAATATGGAACTTAGCGTATGCATAAAAAATGGGTTAAGAACAGGAGTTAAAGTTATGGCTATATATTGAGGAAACAACAATGGGTGAAGCTATGTCAACCTTTTCCTGCACTTAAATTAAGGGGCCATCCGTATCATTGCCCTGTAAAAAGTAACCACTGTCCCGGTAAATCCATCGCCAGGGCCGCCGAATGTGCAATTAAAGGCGGAACTTTGCATTTTGGGTCTGATACCTGGAAAAAAGCCTGTTATCGCTGTGTAAGTAAATAGGGTTGTATGGCGGAAAATAAAAATATCTTAAGGCAAATTGCGGTAGAACGGTATAATTTTTATCCCGGTAGACCCAGCCTGGTATTGTTGCACGATTCTCTTGGTTGTATAGCCTTGTGGCGCGATTTCCCCCGGCTGTTGGGAGAGGCTACCCACTGCAATGTAATTGCGTACGACCGTCCGGGTTATGGCCGTTCAGGCCCTTTTGTAGTCCCGGTACGGGATAAAACATACTTGGAGCAAGAGGCCGATATGCTGGCAGCGCTACTGGAATACTGGCATATTGAACGGCCGGTTCTTTTCGGCCACAGCGACGGTGGTTCCATTGCATTGATCGCAGCGGCAAAATATGCGCCGAAAATTGCTGCTGTTATTACAGAGGGCGCCCATATTTTTGTAGAGGACATTACCCTTTCGGGTATCCGTCAGGCTGTCATTGACTATCAAACTACTGAACTACCGCTAAAGCTGGCCAGGTATCATGGAGATAAGACGGAAGCCATGTTCCGGGCATGGGCCGATACCTGGCTCAGTGATGCCTTTCGTGATTGGAATATTTCGTCCTGGCTACCCGGGGTTATTTGTCACAGTCTGATTATCCAGGGCGAAGGGGACGAATACGGTACGATAAAACAGGTAGAAGATATAGTACGGTTAACAACAGGGAAAAGCATGCCATTAATTATTCCGGGTGTGCAGCATAGCCCGCACCGGGAGGTTCCCCGGCTCATTATAGATAAGGCAGCAACATTTATGGCGGAGCTTAGAACGGGCATATTATGAGTTTCGCTCCGGGTATGTTTTCAGAAGTAGCCTGCAAGGCCTGGTCGGGCGCCGACGGAGCGGATTTGTATTCCGGTTAGGGGTACCTCCGCAATAAGGGAATAAAGAAAGATTCTTTCCGGATCTGCAGGCAGACCGGAAAGAATCTTTCTTATATAAGAAAACAGCCGATTATTGCACTTGTTGCAGGGTCTTCAAAAAGTCCTGGCTCATTAAACCCGCAAAACCGATGGTAAAGATGAGAACAACAACCAGGATAAAGTAGAGGGCCGAGAGTATAGTGCCTATTATTGCACAAACTCTGCCGGCATTCATGTTTTTGTAGCTGGCTTCCGTATAAGTAGCTGGGCTGGCGGCGTAAAGCGCTCTTGCTTTTTTTGCCATAATCAGCGCTATAATGCCGCAGACGATACCGACAAGGCCATAGCAAAAACAACCTACAATCGAAATAATGCCCAATACCAGTACTGCCGTAGCGTTAGGCAGTTGTTGGGGCATATCGGGGAAACTGGGTGCTTTTGTTGTTGTTTGTTCCATTATTCTATAAATTTATAAGTGAGCGAAAAAAGGTATCATACCGGCCATTGTCAGACCGAAAATAATAATGGCCACGAGGAACAAGAGCGCCAGGCCTGAAAGTACAAGTCCTATTATGGCACAAACCCGGCCTGCATTGGAATTGTTATAACTATTAATTGTATAACTGCCCGGGTTGGCCAGGTATAAGTTTTTATCTCTGTTAGACAGTATGAGGGCAATAATACCCAGGACAAGGCCGACAACGCCGTAAGTGAAGCAGAAAACAATAGAAAGTATGCCAAGCACCAATGTGGCTGTTGCGTTAGGGAGTGGCTGTTGCATACCCAAAGGGGGCAATATATCTTTTTGGGGACTTTCTGAATTCATTCGGCAAGGGTATTGTTGAAGATTTTAAGAAAATAGTTGATGGCAATAATTATGGCGCAAAATAGGAATAAGTATTTGATTATAAAAGCGCCTTTTTTGAATTTGACGATTAAATGAAGCAGTACAAAAAGCCATAAAAACAGGAGGGGCAACAAGGCCGGGTACAGCAGGAAACTTTCCCTGAAACGGCCTTCCAGAAACGCTAACAGGCTACGTTGGAAACCACATCCGGGACAGTCGATATGGAATTAGCGCTTGGTGGGCCAGCTGAGGAGGTGCTCGTTCAGGAAGTCTGTTAATTTACTCATAGCCGGGAAGTTATGGTAAAAGCAAAAACCACCGGTTTACGGTGGATTTTGCTTTTAAAGGTATGTGGGAAAATTTATGCATCGGCTTGCGTGTCTCCGGCTTTATCTTCCGGCTCTCCGGATTCCTGTTCGTTGTCGATTTGTTCGACATCGTCTTCCTGATCCTGGATGCGGGCAATAGCAGCAATTTCATCCCCATTATCCATATTTATGAGTTTTACGCCCTGGGTGGCACGACCGGCTTCGCGTATGTCGGCTACTTTCATCCGGATAGTGATACCGGATTTGCAGGTGATCATCAGGTCATCTTTTTCCTCGACAGCCAGCAATCCGACCAGGGTACCGGTTTTTTCGGTAATATTGATCGTTTTCACGCCTTTACCGCCACGGTTGGTAATACGGTAAGAGAGCGTGTACAAGGTTTCATTGCCTTCGGCGTCTTTTAATGCGATGGCTTTTGATTTTTCTTCCTCTGTCACATCGTTCTCCAAGGGTTCCAGGAATGGTGTCCGTTTACCCAGCCCTTTTTGCGAAACTACCAGGATCTGTTTGCTGGTATCTTCTTTAGGCAAGCAGATCATACCAATTACTTCATCCTGATCATCATCCAGTTCTATACCATTTACACCAATAGCGCCACGGCCGGTTTCCCTTACTTTTTCTTCAGGGAAGGAAATGGCTCTTCCTGATTTAACAGCCATCATAATATAGCTATCGCCATCCGTTAAAGATACATCCAGTAATTGGTCGCCATCTAATATGGTAATGGCGTTCACTCCTGTTTGCCGGGGTCTGCTGAAGTCCCGCAGCTTCGTTTTTTTAATAACTCCCTTTTTCGTACAGAGAACGATGGCATGATTGTCGATGAATTCCTCATCATCTAATCTCGGCACGTCTATCACTGTCCGTATCTTGTCGTCTGCCGGTATTTGGATCAGGTTTTGTATGGCCCTGCCTTTGGCATTCTTATCCGTTTCCGGTATTTCATAAACTTTCAGCCAGAAACAACGTCCTTTTTCGGTAAAGAAAAGAAGGGTATGGTGGGTGGAAGCAACGAAAAGATGCTCAATAAAATCCTCCTCGCGGGTACGTCCTCCCATAGCGCCGCGTCCGCCGCGTTTCTGTGCTCTAAAGTCGGCAACAGAAGTACGTTTAATATAGCCCAGGTGAGAAATAGTGATGACCACATCTTCTTCTTCGATCAGGTCTTCAATGCGCATTTCATTGGCCAGGTACTGGATTTCCGATTTGCGTTCGTCGCCGAATTTCTTTTTTACGTCCAGCAGCTCCTCCTTAATAATATCCATCCGCATTTGCTCGCTGGCCAGGATGGCTTTCAGGTGATTGATGGTCTTTAACAATTCTTCGTATTCCGATTTGATCTTGTCGATTTCCAGGCCGGTAAGTGTGCGCAACCTTAGCTCCAGTATAGAGCGGGCCTGTATTTCCGAAAGGTCGAAAGCTTCGATCAGGCCGGTCCGCGCATCGTCTGGTGTTTTGCTTTCCCGTATGATCCTGATGGCGCGGTCCAGGTCATCCTGGGTGCCGATCACTTTCATATATCCTTCCAGGATATGAGCCCTTTTCTCCGCCTCCCGCAGTTCGTATTCCGTGCGGCGGGTTACGACTTCATGACGGAAGGAAACGAATTCGGAGATCAGGTCCTTAAGGTTAAGCGTCCGCGGACGTCCTTTAACCAGGGCTACGTTATTAATACCGTACGAGGTCTGTAATTCGCTGTACTTGTACAGTTGGTTTACAATAACCTGTGCCACAGCATCCCTTCTCAACTCTACTACTATACGTGTACCGTCCTTGTTGGATTCATTGGCTACATTGGTGATACCATCAATTACTTTATTGGTAACCAGGTTGCCTATCTTTTCTGTCAACGCATCGCGGCTGACCTGGTAAGGCACTTCTGTAATAATGATTTGTTCCCTGCCGTTCTTGGTGGTCTCTATGTTTACTTTTCCCCGTAAAACGACCCGTCCGCGACCGGTATGCATACCTGCCTTAATACCTTCGATGCCATATATAATACCCCCCGTAGGAAAATCTGGGGCTTTTACATGCTTCATCAACTCGTCGATCGTAATTTCGTTGTTGTCGATATAGGCCGTACAGCCATCAATAACCTCGCTGAGGTTATGCGGCAGCATATTGGTGGCCATCCCAACGGCGATACCACTTGATCCGTTTACAAGCAACTGGGGCACCCTGGTAGGAAGAACGGTAGGTTCCTGGAGGGTATCGTCGAAGTTAAGCTGAAAGTCAACTGTTTCTTTATCAATATCTTCAAGCATGCTTTCCGCATACTTTTGCAAGCGCGATTCTGTATAACGCATGGCTGCCGGTCCGTCGCCATCTTGTGAGCCGAAGTTACCTTGTCCGTCCACAAGCATATAACGCAAACTCCAGGGTTGTGCCATTCTGACCATGGCGTCATAAACAGATGCGTCACCATGGGGGTGATACTTACCCAATACCTCACCCACAACACGCGCCGACTTTTTATGGGGTTTGTTGAATTGCATACCCAATTCGTTCATGGCAAAAAGTACCCGCCGGTGAACGGGCTTAAGCCCGTCGCGAACATCAGGTAAAGCGCGGCCAACAATAACCGACATGGAATAGTCGATATAGGCAGTCTTCATCTGCTCTTCAATATTGACCGAAACAATCCGGTCATTGCCACCTTCAAGAGGTGTCGACTCATTTGTATTTTCGTCCATTGCAAATGTTTAGAAAAGAAGCGCAAATGTACTAAAAAAGGACTGCTTTTCGTATAAAATATTAAGAATAATATAGTTCTAAGAGCCCTGTCCGGACAATCCGCCTGCGGTTATATGACCCTGGTAAACTGCAGTAGTTATCGCTGCTTCGCTGGGTAAGGATCGATCCTGGTTAAAAACCGGGCATACAGCGGCAAAACCTGCAATTGTGTTAGCAATTTGTAATTTGTATTATTTGTATAGCGTTTATTTATAAACATATAGAAATCTAAGTGCTGTATGGTATGCACCTTGGACTATTATGATTACCCTGATCTTTGAGTGTTTACACTCTAATTTTTCTCTCTATATCCGGGTAGGTTTGTGGAATTGTAAACCATTTTGTTAAAACAAGGCCTTTGGGGGTAGTGGCCATTTGCCTTCGGATGACTTGCCGGAACGCTTTCTAGATAATGGAATAAGCCGGAATAGTTGTCCTGATGCTTTAAAGATTCTTGTTTTTCAAAAACAAACCATCATTTTAATATGAGGAAAGTTCTATTTAAAAGTATGTTTTTGGGTTTCGCTCTGGCCGGAATGGTATCGGTTGCCAATGGGCAGTTTATTAACCTGGATTTGGTGCAACAGTCCGG